>JAEUUQ010000633.1 GCA_016787505.1 Saprospiraceae bacterium
ACCGACAACTTCCTACCTTTACCCCCAAAAAATGCATCTCAGCGAAATACTTACCCATCTGGGAGAGGAGCGCGAGCAGTACTTTCAGGCTGTGGCGCCTCCGGTAATCCAGACCAGCAACTTTGTTTTTCCTACCCTGGAAGCCTTCCGGGAGGCATTTACCGACGAATTGTCGCACCACGTGTATACCCGGGGCAACAACCCTACGGTGGCCATGTTGCGGGCCAAACTGGCGGCGCTTGAAGGCGCTGAAGACTGCCTGGTATTCGGCAGCGGCGTGGCGGCGGTGGCGGCATCTGTGATCGCCAATGTGAACCAGGGCGATCATGTGGTTTGCGTGCAGGCGCCGTATTCGTGGACTAAAATCCTGCTCACTACCTTCCTGCCCCGATTCGGCGTAAACCATACTTTCGTCGACGGCCGCGATATGGCGGAAATCGAACGCGCCATACAGCCCAATACAAAAGTCTTATACCTCGAAAGTCCCAATTCGCTAACCTTCGACATTCAGGATCTCGACGCCTGCGCCAAATTGGCCCGGTCGCGCAGCCTGGTAACTATCATCGACAACAGCTACGCCTCTCCCCTGTTCCAGCAGCCGATCAGCCACGGTATCGATTTGGTCGTACATTCCGGCACCAAATACCTCAACGGCCACAGCGACGTAGTGGTGGGGGTGGTCTGCGGCAGCAAAGCCATGATCAAGCGCATTTTTGACCTGGAATATATGTGCCTGGGCGGCATACTGTCGCCGCACGACGCCTCCTTGGTCATCCGCGGACTGCGCACGCTGGAATTGCGCATGTTACGCAGCGACGCAAGCGCCATGCAGATCGCTTCCCATCTCGAAAAGCACCCCAAAATAGAAAGGGTACTGCACCCCCTCCTACCCTCTTTTCCGCAATACGAACTGGCCAAAAAACAGATGACCGGCGCCGGCGGCCTTTTTTCGGTGTACCTCAAGGCCGACAGCATAGAAAAAGTAGAGGCATTTATAGGTAGATTGCAGCGCTTTCTCATGGCCGTTTCCTGGGGCGGCCACGAATCGCTGGCGTTGCCGGCGGCCGGTTTTTACAACATTCCGGGGCGCCCGAATAGCGCTTTGCCCTGGAATTTGGTACGCTTTTACATCGGCTTGGAAGACCCGCAATGGCTTATCGACGACCTGGAGCAGGCGCTGGAGGTGCTATAACCGACAATTTTCGCGTGTTAATCGAATATTTTTCACCAAAACCCAAATTCATACGTATTTGTTAAGTAAATTGAATTCGAATCACCAAATACCAACATATCATGGTTTCCGCTTATTTTTTCATACTCTTGTTTTTCGCCCTGTTCATCTTCATGTCGGGCGTTTTTACCGTCAAACAAACCACCGCTGCCGTCATTGAGCGTTTCGGCAAGTTTTACGGTGTGCGTCGGCCGGGGCTTCAATTCAAGATACCGATTCTCGACCGCATTGTGGGCCGGGTAAGCCTCAAGATTCAACAGCTCGACGTAATTGTGGAAACAAAAACACGCGATAACGTATTCGTGAAGCTCAAAGTATCGGTACAATTCCAAATTCTACCCGATGCCGTATATGACGCATTTTACAAACTGGAAAACCCCTACGAGCAGATTACGGCATACGTATTCGACACCGTGCGTGCCGAAGTGCCCAAGCTCAAACTCGACGACGTATTCGAGCGCAAAGACGACATCGCCGTGGCCATCCGCCGCGAACTCGAAGACGCCATGAATACCTACGGCTACGGCATCGTGAAGGCCCTGGTGACCGACATCGACCCCGACCACGCCGTAAAACACGCCATGAACCGCATCAACGCCGCCGAGCGCGAAAAGCTGGCCGCCGAATACGAAGGCGAAGCCGAACGCATCCGCATAGTGGCGAAAGCCAAAGCCGAAGCCGAAAGCAAGCGCCTGCAGGGCCAGGGTATCGCCGACCAGCGCCGCGAAATCGCCCGCGGCCTTGAAGAATCCGTGGAAGTGCTCAACAGGGTGGGTATCAACTCGCAGGAGGCCTCCGCGCTTATCGTAGTTACCCAGCACTACGATACCCTGCAGTCGATGTCGCAACACACTAACAGCAACCTGATCTTAATGCCCAATGCCCCGAGCGCCGGGCCTGATATGCTTTCGCAAATGGTAACTTCTTTTGCGGCTTCTCAAAAGGTGGGTGAACTCTTGAAGAGCCCCGATGCGAAGCTCCAGCTCGACCAGCCGCAGAAGGTGAAGGCGCCGGTGAAGAGAGAGTGAGAGAGTGAGAGAGAGGGGGAGAAACATCACTCCCTCCCTCCCACCCTCACTACGTGGTCTGCCAGCACCAGCGCCGCCATCGCCTCCACAATTGGCACGGCCCGGGGCAATACACAAGGATCGTGGCGGCCGCGGCCTTCCACGGTCGTTTCATTTCCTTCCATATCTACCGAAGCCTGGGGTGGGATAATCGTCGCCACCGGCTTGAAAGCCGCTCTGAAATAAATATCCATGCCGCTCGAAATGCCGCCCTGTATGCCGCCGGAATAGTTGGTCGTCGTACGGATGCGGCCTTCGTCGTTGTAAAACAGGTCGTTGTGTTGCGAACCCCGCATGGCGGCGCCTTCGAAGCCGGAGCCGTATTCAAAACCTTTGCAGGCATTGATACTAAGGATAGCCTTGCCCAGGTCGGCGTGCAGCTTGTCGAATACCGGTTCGCCGAGGCCGGCGGGGACGCCCGTGGCGACACAGGTAATCACGCCGCCTACCGTGTCGCCTTCTTTGCGAACGGCTTTGATAAGTTCGATCATTTGGGCAGCCATACCGGGGTCGGGGCAGCGCACTTCGTTGGCTTCGGTGAGCGACAGGTCGAGCGCCGTGTAGGGCTGTTCCAGCTTCAAATGGCCTACCTGACTCACATAGGCTTGAATTTCGATTCCTGCTTTGCGCAATAGTAATTTGGCCACTGCGCCCGCCGCCACCCGCGCCGCCGTCTCCCGCGCGCTGGAGCGCCCGCCGCCGCGGTAATCGCGGTGACCGTATTTGACCTGGTAGGTATAATCGGCGTGTGAGGGGCGAAATTTATCGGCGATATGGCTGTAGTCTTTCGAGCGGGCGTCGGCGTTGTAGATCACCATCGCTATCGGCATACCGGTGCTGAGCCCTTCGAATACGCCGGACAGGATTTGCACCCGGTCTTCTTCCTTGCGCTGGGTGACGATGGCCGATTGCCCCGGCCTGCGCCGGTCTAATTCGGATTGAATAAAATCTTCGTCGATGGCCAGTCCCGCCGGGCAGCCGTCGATCACTACGCCTATCGCCGGCCCGTGCGACTCGCCGAAGCTGCTGATGCGGAAGGATGTGCCGAAAGAGTTGCCTGCCATGTTTTGATGTTATCGGTTGTCAGTTGTCGGTTATCAGTTAATAACAAAGATGTATTTTTTCACCCATAATGGAACTCCAAGGGGTGCTTTTTGTTTTAATAACGCGTAATTTTGCACGGCGCATATAAAAGCACAACATGGAACTCGAGCCCAGAGATTTATACGAGAAGTTAGAATTTGACAAAATAATAGAATTGATTGAAAAACAATGCCTTGGTGAGCTTGGCATTGAAGCGGTACGGCGTATCAAACCCCATACGGATCTGGCGTATATCGAGAAACTGTTGGATGAAGTCAGCGCTTACAAACTCACTATAGAAAAAAACGACCGCTTTCCGATCAGCCAATACCACGATATCAGCGAAGATATCAAACCGTTAGAAATCGAAGGTTATGTGCTGCCGGAGGAGGCTTTCAAGCGCATCAATACCATATTATTGCTGGTGCGCGAAATATTCCGCTTTTTCAATGGGGGCCGCCAGGCGGCTTATGCCAGCCTGTATGCCCTGATCCGGCCTATTTCGTTTGACGAATCGCTCATTCAGGCCATCGAAAAAGTGATCGACGCTGAGGGCAATATCAAACCCGACGCCTCGCCGCAGTTGCTCAAAATAAAAAAAGAGATCGGCAACAAACAACGCGAACTCGACAAGCAATTCAGGGTCATCATCACCGAGTATCGCAACAAAGGCTGGCTGACTGACAACGTAGAAAGCTTCCGCAACGGCCGCCGCGTGCTCAGCGTGCCCTCCGAACACAAACGCAAAATCAGGGGTATCATCCACGACGAATCGACGACCGGCAAAACGGCCTTCATCGAACCCGAGCCCATCATCGATATCAACAACGACATCTTCGACCTCGAAACCGAAGAACGCCGCGAAATCTACCGCATCCTCAAGGAGCTCAGCGCCGCCATCCGCCCTTACGCGCACTTCATCAAGTTGTACCAGGATATTCTCGTTACTTTCGACGTCATCCAGGCCAAAGCCCGGCTGGCCATGCAAATCAACGGCTACAAACCCGTGTTGGCCGACAAACCCCGCCTGGGCATCATCCGGGGTTTTCACCCTTTATTGTATTTAAAAAATAAAAACCTCGGCAGGGCCACCATCCCTTTCAACCTGACCCTGTTGCACGACAACCGCATACTGGTGCTCAGCGGTCCCAACGCCGGCGGCAAATCGGTGACGATGAAATCGGTGGGCTTGCTCCAACTGATGCTCCAATGCGGCCTGCTCGTCTCTGCCGACCCCAATTCCGAGATGGGCATTTTTCAGCACTTGTTTGCCGACATCGGCGACCAGCAGTCGCTCGAAGACGACCTGAGCACGTACAGCTCCAGGCTGGCTAACGCCAAAGTTTTCCTCGAAAAGTCGGACAAGCGCACGCTCGTACTCATCGACGAATTCGGCTCGGGCACCGACCCCAAAATCGGCGGCGCTATCGCCGAGGCCATCCTCAAAGAGCTCAATAACAAAGGTGTTTTTGGGGTAATCACTACCCACTATTCCAACCTCAAGATTTTTGCTTTTAAAAACCGGGGGCTCGTCAACGGCTCTATGCTTTTTAATAAAGAAAACCTTTCTCCCACATACGAATTAAAAGTAGGCCGGCCCGGCAGTTCCTACGCCTTTGAAATTGCCGAAAAAACCAATTTAGGACAAAACGTACTCCAGTATGCCCGGCAGCGCATCGGCAAGAACGAAAAAGCAGTCGACGAACTGCTCATCGACCTGCAACGCGAAAAACAGGAAGTGGAAGACAAGCTGCGCTTCCTCACCGAGCAGCAAAAAAACCTGGAAAAACTGATCTCCAACTACGATCAATTGCACCGGGATCTCGAATACCGCCGCAAAAAATTCAAACTCGAAAGCAAAGAACAGGCCCTGCAATCCAGCGCCCAGCAAAACAAAGAACTTGAACGTATGATCCGCGAAATCCGGGAGCAAATGAACCTGGAACGCGCCAAAGAAGTAGCCGCCAAAGTCAAAGAAGAAAAACAACAACTCGTCGAGGAGGTCGTATCGCTCAAAGAAGCCATTTACCACCAACCCGAAACAAGTTCAACACCCGCCAAACCCATCAAAGAAAACGATTTCGTCAAACTAAAAACCGGCGGCGCTACGGGCAGGGTGCTCTCCATCTCCAAGCAAAAAGCCATGGTACAGGTGGGCGATATGCGCATGACCATACACCTGCGCGACCTGCAACACGCCAACTCTCCGCTCGAAGTGCAATCGGGGCGCAGCATCCAGACCGACATCGACCAGGCCGCTTCCTTCCAGCCCAAGCTCGACATCCGCGGCATGCGCATGGAAGAAGCGCTTCGCATCGTAGAAGCCTTCGTCGACCAGGCCCTCATGACCGGCACAACCAACCTCCGCATTCTGCATGGCAAAGGCGACGGCGTTTTGCGCAAAGCCGTGCGCGCCAAACTACGCGAGTACCAGGTAGACATGGCCATCCGCCACCCCGAGCCCGAACTCGGCGGCGACGGGATTACGCTCGTGGAAATCCGCTGATACAGCGACATTTGTCATTTGTTTCTACTGGGTATTGATGTAGATTGGTACTTAGAGTATGTTTTGAAATTTAATTTGAGATTCTTGCAAGAATGATATCGATGAATGAAATCTGAATAAAGGCAGCCGAAGAATCTGCTGTTTTCTCGTAGTCACGGCTCAGTCTTCGGAAAAAGTTGAACCAAGCGAAC
>JAEUUQ010000634.1 GCA_016787505.1 Saprospiraceae bacterium
GTTCGCTTGGTTCAACTTTTTCCGAAGACTGAGCCGTGACTACGAGAAAACAGCAGATTCTTCGGCTGCCTTTATTCAGATTTCATTCATCGATATCATTCTTGCAAGAATCTCAAATTAAATTTCAAAACATACTCTAAAGATAGTATAAATTTAATAAAAATCACAACACCGCGCAATCCCCACTCTCTCCCTCTCACACTCCCCCCTTCCCTCACTCCCTCTCCGCCAGTTCCATCCACCGGAGTTCCTTGTCTTCGATGGCTGACTTCACCTCGGCGAGTTGCTTGGCGAGTTCCGTAATGCGTTCGGGGCTGAGGTCGGGCGTGGCGAATTGTTGTTCGATCTCGCTTTTGCGTTCCTCCAGCCGGCTGATCTCTTTTTCGACGCGGTTGAGTTCCTTGCGTTGCTCGTAGCTGAGTCCGGCGCTTTGGGCGGGCGCCGTTTGTTGCTTGGCCTGCTGCTGATCGGCGCGATCCTGGCGGCGCTGGTCGCGCTCGCGCAATTTAGCAGCCTCGCGGTATTCGGTATAATCGCCGTTAAAATCCTTGATCTGGCCCTTGCCTTCAAACACAAACAAGTGGTCGACCAGCTTATCCATAAAATAGCGGTCGTGGGTAACGATGAGCACGCAACCGGGGAAATCGAGCAGAAAGTCTTCCAGTACGTTGAGCGTTACGATATCGAGGTCGTTGGTAGGTTCGTCGAGAATCAGGAAATTGGGGTTTTCCATCAAAACGGTAAGCAGGTAGAGGCGGCGCCGTTCGCCGCCGCTCAGCTGCGATACATACACCTGTTGCTGGGGCCTGCTAAACAAAAACCGTTCGAGCAATTGCGCGGCTGTGAGCTTTTGGCCTTTTTCAAGAGGGATAAATTCGGCGATATCCTGTATCACTTCCAATACGCGCTTATCTTCTTTGAAAGCCATGCCGTCCTGGCTGTAATAACCGAAAACCGTATTTCCGCCCACCACCACGCGGCCCGAGTCGGTGCGCGTCTCGCCGGTAAGCATTTTCAGGAAAGTGGTTTTTCCTACGCCGTTGGGGCCTACAATGCCCACGCGTTCGCCAGGTTTAAATTTGTAAGAAAAATCTTCTACGATAGGCGTATCGCCAAAGCGCTTGCGCACATTGTAGCACTCCAGCACCTTCTTGCCCAGTCGCTGGCCCTTGATATCAATTTGCAGCTCGGTATTATCGACTCGCTGCGATACTTTTTCTTTTATTTCATAAAAACCATCTACCCGGGATTTGGCCTTAGTAGTACGCGCCTGCGACGAGCGGTGCACCCAGTCGAGTTCGCGCTTGTATAGCTTGCCCAACTTTTCCATCTCTGCCGATTCGTTTTCCTGGCGCAGGGCCTTTTTTTCCAAAAAATCGACATAATTGCCCGAATAACGAAAAAGCTGCCCGCGGTCCAGTTCAATAATCTGGTTGCACACCCGCTCCAGGAAGTAGCGGTCGTGAGTCACCATAAACAGCGTAATATTGGGATTGCGCAGGTATTCCTCAAGCCACTCTATCATATCGAGGTCGAGGTGGTTGGTAGGCTCATCGAGGATGATAAACTCGGGTTCGTCGAGGATAAGCCGCACCAGCGCCACGCGTTTGCGCTGACCGCCGGAAAGGCTGCTGATGGTCTGGTTGAAATCGGTGATGCCGAATTTGGAGATCAATTCTTTGACGCGCGCCTCGAAATCCCAGGCTTTAAGATCGTCCATGCGGGCCATAACCGCCTGCATCTCGTCGTGGCCGGCGCCCAGAAGCAGGGCGCGTTCGTAGGTTTTAACCGCCTGCACCATCGGGTTATCGGAGTCGAGTACGGCCTCCAGCACGCTATGTCCGTGGTAGAGATCGGGGTCTTGTTCGAGGTATGCCACCTTTACATCCCGGCGCAGCAATATTTTAGCGTTTTCGCCTTCGGGGGCGTCTATGCCGGCAATGACGCGCAGCAGCGTACTTTTTCCCGTGCCGTTTTTGGCCACCAGCGCCACCTTCTGCCCTTTGCTAATTTGCAGGTTGATATCGCGGAATAAGACCTTTTCGCCGTAGGTTTTGGTAACGTTTTCTAAAGTAAGGTAGTTCAAAACGCAATAAGTTGACGACATTAATCTCACACTCTCCCTCTCTCAATCACGCCGACTGCACCCGCTCCCGCATGTAAAACTCCTTAAAAGAGATCATGCGTTGCGTCTCCTCATCCCAGAGTTTATTAAACATACACTTCAGGCTTTCCACAAAACCCAGCGTAGTGATGTATTGCTCCAGGAAGGAATTCTCGCGGGCACAACGCGCCAGGTTGTAATTCGGAATCTTCGGATTGAGGTGGTGAATATGGTGAAATACGATATTACCCGTAAGCCACGGAAACGGCTTGGGGAGGCGGTAATACGTACTGCCGCGGATAGCGGCAAGGAGGTAATCCCAGTTGTCGCGCCACTGCTTATACGTGTGTTCGTGCTGGTGCTGCACGTAGAAGAACCACACCGCAATGATCGAGAACAGCCAGATGATGGGCAATTGAATCAGCAAAAAACGCTGCCAGCCCAACAGCCAGCCCAGCAACACATAAAGCCCTATCCACAGCACATTATTGACCTGCAAGGAGGCGTATATATTTTTCCAACCTTTAAACCGCACCAGCGGCAGGCGGTTATTCCAGAAAATATAGATCATGGGGCCGATGCCGAAAGTGATCAGCGGCATGCGAAAAATGCGGTAGCCGAGGCGCTCCCAGCGCGACGCCTTGCGGTACTCCTCTACCGTCATCATGCGAATATCGCCGATATCGCGCACCTCCAACTGGCCGCTGTGGCCGTGGTGGAAATTGTGCACCTGCGCCCAATAGCGGAACGGGATAGCCGTAAACAAGCTGGCAAACCAGCCTATCACCTTATTGAGCATCTGTGAACGCGTAAACGAGCGGTGGCCGCAGTCGTGCTGAATAATAAAAATGCGTACCAGGAAAAACGAATTCACAATCGCCAGTCCGAAAGTAATCCAATACGAATAGTCGAGGCTGAAATACATCAGCACCCACACGCCCACAAAAGGCCCAAACGTATTGATGACTTGGATAAAGGCTTTCGTATTACTAGCCTTGGCATATTTGGCAAACAAGGTCGGCCAGTTATGCAACGCCTTGCTAATCTCTTCGTTAGACTTAAGAGTCGGGTTATTCATTTACTTAAATTTGGACGCAAAGATAGCTAT
>JAEUUQ010000635.1 GCA_016787505.1 Saprospiraceae bacterium
GAAGGCCTGCTCATACTGGATGAGATACAAAAAATCGATAATTGGAGCGAACAAGTAAAAAAGGAATGGGATGTAGATACCAGAAACAAGCTGGCATTGAAAGTCGTTTTGCTGGGTTCCTCCCGGTTATTAATTCAAAAAGGGCTCACAGAATCGCTGGCAGGTCGATATGAAGCCGGTTATGTAGGGCATTGGTCTTATGCTGAAATGAAGGAAGCCTTCGGATTATCACCTGAGCAGTATGTTTTTTTTGGAGGTTATCCCGGCGCGATTCCACTAATCGAGCAGGAGACCAGATGGAAAAATTATGTACTTGACGCGCTCATTGAAACTAGTATTTCTCGCGATATACTCCTGCTCACTCGCGTTGATAAACCTGCTCTGATGCGGAAGTTGTTTGAATTGGGATGTGCCTATTCCGGCCAAATCCTTTCTTTTAATAAAATCACCGGACAGCTTCAGGATGCGGGAAATACGACAACTTTGGCGCACTATCTTCGATTACTCGATACAGCCGGCTTATTGGCAGGCATAGAAAAATACAGTCCGGACCAACTCCGGCAAAGAGCCTCCAGCCCTAAATTCCAGGTGCATAATACAGCCCTACTTTCCGCCCAACAACCAAATTCTTTTTTGGAAATTCAGCTTCAACCCGACAAGTGGGGGCGTTGGGTAGAATCTGCAATTGGAGCCCATCTGCTGAACTATAGCCTGCAGGAAAGATTCCAGTTGTATTATTGGAGACACCTAAACGATGAAGTTGATTTTGTAATTACGAACGGAAAAGTCGTTGTCGGTCTCGAAGTAAAAAGCGGTCGTAGCCAACGTGCTTCCGGTATGGATGCTTTTCGAAAGCAATTTAAACCTGACAAGGTATTACTCATTGGAAATGAGGGGCTTCCTTGGCAGGAATTTCTATCTTTCAACCCCATAGCACTTTTTTAATCATGTCATACGACGAAATTATCAACTGGCTGCTCGAAGGCGACGTAGCCATCCAATACCAAACCTGGCGCGACCTGCTGTCGCAAAACCGGCCGGATTTGCAAGCCCGCATTGCTCATGAAGGCTGGGGCGCTGCCCTGCTGGCCTGCCGCCAGCCCAACGGCCACTGGGGCAGAGGGTTTTATCAGGTAAAATGGATTTCGTCGCATTATTCTCTGCTCGACCTGAAAAACCTGGGCATAGCCCCCCGCATCCCCGAGATACTCGACACACTAGACCTGATTGTCACTCACGAAACTGCAAAAGACGGCGGCATCAATCCCTCGCGCAGTATCGAACAAAGCGACGTATGCGTAAACGGTATGTTTTTGAATTACGCGTCTTATTTCGGCATGGAGGAAAGCAAACTGAATTCCGCCGTCGATTTTATCCTCTCGCAACGCATGGCCGACGGCGGCTTCAATTGCCGGTTTAATCGCCCCGGCGCCCGCCACAGTTCCCTGCATTCTACGCTGTCTGTCGCAGAAGGCATCACCGAATACGAAAAAAACGGGTATGCCTATCGTTTGGCCGAACTCAAAAAGGCGGAGGAAACTTCCCGGGATTTTATGCTGCTACACCAATTATTCCTGTCAGACCGCACCGGCGAAATCATCAATGGCAAATTCCTCGTCCCCTATTATCCCTCCCGGTGGATGTACGATATCTTTCGCGCCCTCGATTATTGCCAACAAGTGGGAATGCCTATGGACGACCGACTGATACCCGCTATCAAGATGGTGCAACATAAAAGGAAAAAAGACGGCCGTTGGCTGCTGCCGGCCAAACACCCCGGCCTTACTCATTTCGATATGGAAAAAGCCGGCGAACCCAGCCGCTGGAATACGCTGAGGTGCTTGCGAATTTTAAAACATTTTAAACAATTATAAAAAAAACAAATAGTAATTTGCGCTTTAAAAAGCAAACCAATGGCAGAGCTTCTTAAACACTATTTTAACCATACTTTCTTAAATGAATTTGCAGATACAGTCTGTGAAGTAGTTTCCTCATTTGACAAAAAACAATTTTTACAAAAGGTATTCGACGATCAATGGGAACAACGCGAACTCAAACAAAGAATGAGGCATATCGCTATTGCACTGCATGATAATTTGTCTGGAAATTACAAAAAAGATATTAACGCTATCATTAAAATAATTGAACATATTCGAAGTAAAGGCAAAAAAGAATTTGGCATCGAATATATGTTTTTACCCGATTTTGTAGAACTATACGGACTAGACGACCTCGAATTATCCCAGGATGCTATGGAATTTATTACGCAATTTACCAGTTGCGAATTTGCAGTCAGGCCATTTATTAAAAAATACCCCGAACAAATGATGAATAAAATGCTAGTGTGGAGCAAACACCCTCACCATTTTGTCCGGCGCTTTTCCAGCGAAGGCTGCCGGCCCAGACTGCCCTGGGCTATGGCTTTGCCGGATTTAAAAAAAGACCCTTCGCCTATATTACCCATTTTAGAAAATCTAAAAAACGATCCCTCCGAATTTGTCAGGCGTAGCGTAGCCAATAACCTGAATGACATCTCAAAAGACAACCCCGACATTGTTTTGCAATTGGTCAACCGATGGCAAGGCAGCTCCAAAGAAACCGACTGGATCATCAAACACGGCTGCCGCACTTTATTGCGAAAAGCTGACGACCAGGCTTTGAATATATTCGGCTTTTCTGGCGCCGTAAATTGCAAGATTACTGATTTTTCGCTACAACCAAATCACATTAAAATTGGCGACTCGCTTCGATTTTATTTTCAACTTATTTCTAAAGAAAAACAACCCGTAAAATATCGAATTGAATACGCTATTTATTTTGTGAAATCGAGCGGAAAACAAAGCAGAAAATTATTCAAAATCACAGAAAATACTTTCCACCCCAATACGCCATACACCTTTAACCGCACACAGCGTTTTCACGATTTAACTACTCGAAAACACTACTCTGGAGAACACCGAATCAGCATTTTGATAAACGGCAATGAATTGGCCGGACAGAACTTTGAATTATTGGGCTAATCAAAGATTAGGTTAGCAGTAAACGCTAACCCAACATCAAGCATCAAGCATCAAACATCAAAAATGACAACCTACATCGCCCTCCTGCGGGGCATCAACGTAAGCGGGCACAACCCCATCAAAATGGAGGCGCTGAAAACGCTGTGCGAGTCTCTGGGATTCAGCCAGGTGCGCACCTATATTCAAAGCGGAAACGTGGTTTTTGAAAGCGATGAAAAAGACGCCTCAGCGCTACAAGCCGCTATCGAAGCGCAAATCAAACAGCAATTCGAATTCGAAGTGGCGGTAATGCTGCGCACCGCTACTGAGTGGCATCAGGTTATGTCGCGAAATCCCTTCCAAAGCGCCGCCGACGCCGACGGCACAAAGGTGCATATCGTCTTTTTTTCGCAGGCGCCGGATGCCGCCCTGGTCGAACAACTCTCCGCTTTGCCCTTTGACGGCGACAAATTTGTCGTTATAGATCGCGAGATGTACCTGCACTGCCCCAACGGCTATGGCAGGACAAAGCTGTCGAATCCTTTCATTGAGCGAAAGCTAAAAGTGACCTCCACTACCCGAAACTGGCGCTCGGTGGTGACGCTTTCCGGGATGGCTGAAGGTTAAATGGTCTCCAAATAATCCAAATCTTTGTGGAAAGTTTCTTTCATATAAGACAAGGCCACAAACGCTATCAACATGCAAACCGCCCCAACGGCAACCGCACTGCCCACTAGTGTCGTATATTGCTGTAAATAAGCAAAACTCATCGATATGGGCACCAGCGAGCCCCGCGCAAAATTGGGCACAGTAGTCGTCACCGTAGCCCTGATATTGGTGCCAAACTGCTCAGAAGCAATGGTCACAAATATTGCCCAATAACCCACGCCGTACCCCAAGAGGAATGCTTTGGTGTAAAACTGCGACAGGGTAATGGCGCCCGAAGACAAGTAAAAGGCAATGGTAAGGGCCGATAAGGTGAGAAAAACAAACATCGCCTTTTTGCGGCTTTTCAACAATTGGCTGAGCAAGCCGCTCGACAAATCGCCCAGCGTAAGCCCGGTGTAACACCACATCACGGCGCGCCCCGGATCGGCCACCTCCCCCATGCCGTATGCCTGGCTGAATTCGCGCGCCGCCGTCACCAAAATCCCCACTACATACCAGGTAGGCAATCCGATGAGGATGCATTTGGTGTATTTAAAAAATAACTCGCGATTGGCAAACAACATAAAAAAATTGCCCTTAGACACTTCTGCCTGTTTGATATTTTTAAACATACCCGACTCGTATACCGAAATGCGCAGGATCAGCAACGCCAGTCCGAGTCCGCCGCCTACAAAATAAGCCGTTCGCCAGTTCCAGTGTGTCGCCACAAAATAAGCCACTACGGCGCCCAAAATCCCTATGGTGGCCACGATGGTAGTGCCGATACCGCGTTTCTCTTTCGACATTACCTCGCTCACCAGCGTGATACCCGCGCCCAGCTCGCCGGCAAGGCCGATACCGGCTACCAACCTCAACCAACGGTATTGCTCGACTGTTTCTACAAAACCATTGGCAATATTGGCCAGCGAATACAAAATAATAGACCCGAATAATACCGACAAACGGCCGCGCTTATCGCCCATCACCCCCCAGGCAATGCCGCCCATGAGCATACCTATCATCTGCCAATTGAGCAGGGAAAGCCCGATGTTTAACAACTGGTCGTCAGCAACGCCGATGTCCTTTAGACTCTGTACACGTACAATGCTGAACAACAGCAAGTCGTATATATCCACAAAATACCCCAAAGCGGCTACTATAACGGTAGAAATGATAATCGTTTTCTGTTGCATGGCCGGTTAGTTCGTTGATCTTTGTTTTGCTGCGCTAAAATATGTTATTTTGCGATGATTATCTCTAATAATAATGATGTCTGCCAATAACGACTATCTGGCCTTCCTGGAAAACGAAGCGATCTACGTATTCCGGGAAGTAGCCGCACAGTTTGCCCGCCCCGTAATCCTGTTTTCCGGAGGAAAAGACTCTATCGTGCTGGTGCACCTGGCCAAAAAAGCTTTTTACCCTGCGCGTATCCCTTTCCCGCTGTTACATATCGATACCGGGCATAATTTTCCCGAAATCCTGGAATTTCGCGACGAGCTGGCGCGCGAAGCAGGCGTGGAATTGCTGGTGGGCTCCGTACAGGAAGCTATCGACAAAGGCCGGGTGAAAGAAGAAACCGGCCCCTACGCCAGTCGCAATACGCTACAAATCGTAACCCTGCTCGATGCCCTCAAAACGTATCAAGTAGATGCTGCCATCGGAGGCGGCCGCCGCGACGAGGAAAAAGCAAGAGCCAAAGAACGTTTTTTTTCGCACCGCGACGCCTTCGGCCAATGGGATCCCAAAAACCAACGCCCGGAATTGTGGAACCTGTTTAACGGCAAAAAACACCCCGGCGAACACTTCCGCGTATTTCCCCTCAGCAATTGGACGGAATTGGATGTGTGGACGTATATCGCCCGCGAAAAAATTCAACTCCCTCCCCTTTACTTCTCTCACAGCCGCCAGGTTTTTTGGCGCGACAAGGTGCTCTACGGCGACACGCCTTTTATGGTGCACCTGCCGGGAGAAGAGATCTTTGAGGCCCAGGTTCGCTTCCGCACCATAGGCGATGCCACTTGCACCGGCGCTATTTTCTCGGAGGCAACTACTATCCAAGACGTGATAGAAGAGGTGATCGCT
Organism: Saprospiraceae bacterium; assembly: GCA_016787505.1. Lineage (GTDB taxonomy): Bacteria > Bacteroidota > Bacteroidia > Chitinophagales > Saprospiraceae > JABWBR01. The sequence continues at coordinate 5,733 of JAEUUQ010000635.1, forward strand.
TTTCGCACCACTGAACGCGGCACACGGGGCGACGACAAACGCTCCGAATCAGCGATGGAAGACCGCAAACGCGTGGGGTATTTTTAATTGTTGTAATTGTTTAGAAGGGTTTAGAGTATGTTTTGAAATTTAATTTGAGATTCTTGCAAGAATGATATCGATGAATGAAATCTGAATAAAGGCAGCCGAAGAATCTGCTGTTTTCTCGTAGTCACGGCTCAGTCTTCGGAAAAAGTTGAACCAAGCGAAC
>JAEUUQ010000034.1 GCA_016787505.1 Saprospiraceae bacterium
CGGGGTTCGATTCCTGGTGGGGCTACTTTTTGGACTATTAGACGATATTTTTTTTACCACAGAGGTACACAGAGTTTCCACGGAGTTCCACTGAGCTAGATTTTGACTCCGTGAAACTCCGTGGTTAAATAATTGGTTTAAGTTGACGACATTAGACTTTAGGACTTTACGACCTCTCCCTCTCCCCTAAGCGCTGGGCATCTGCGAAAAATCCGTAAACATTACTTCCCACTGATGCCCGTCGATATCGGCGAAAGAGTCATAGTACATCCAGCCGTGGTCGGCGGAATCCCGGTATCTACTGCCGCCGTTGGCCAGGGCGGCTTGAGTAATGTCGTCTACAGCTTCCCGGCTATCCACTTCGATAGCAATTAATACTTGCGTCGACGCGCCGTCGGCGATAGGCCTGTTGGTGAAAGTCTGAAAAAACTCGTGGGTAATCAGCATGGCGTAGATCAGGCCGTCGTTGAGCACCAGGCAAACTGCCTTGTCGTCGCTGAATTGTTCGTTGAAGCTAAAACCCAAACCGGTCCAGAATGCCCTGGTTTTTTGCAGGTCTTTTACAGGCAGGTTGACGTAAATGGCTTTTACAGTCATGGTCGTGGTGATTGTAGATGTTATGAAATTTATTTAAAACAAAAATACTGAAAATATTTAAATTAAAAACAAAATAAAATAAAAAGTTTTAAATAAATTATCTTCTACACAAGTCCACTCCCTTACTCCCTCTATTCAATGCCAGGGCCCTTTATGCATAATCATAGCAACGGCCAGTGCGCCGACGAACAAAGTCACCAGACAAGCCGGTATGCCGGCGATCAGGCAGGCCAGGGACAGGTTGAAATTATATACAATCACCGATGCGCCCATAACCGCTATCATAAGCAAAAATCTTCGCTGGTTTTTTCTGCGCATATTGGAGCGCACCACAAAGGCTTGCCGGTAGAGGTGAAAAGTGATTAGTGCGTCTATAAAAAGGAAAATGAGAAATAAGGCTGTCATTTTGCCGATGTTTTGTTATCTGGATACCAATTGTAACGCAAAACAAAAATAGCCGTGACCAGAAAAGGTATAGCTGATAAAATAATCCGATAATTGAAAGAGGCGATACCCGCTGCAAATATCAGCAACATGATAGTGCTTAGGCAGGCTAGCCCTAGGAAGCTTAACCATCTGTTGGGCGTTTTTTGAAAAATAGTAAACAGGATAATTAATTGCCCAAATAGAGGAATAAAAATAGCAGGATGCGCAAAATTAGAGGCAGCGCGTGAGGCGCCGAAGACAATCTCGTATTCCATCTGAAAGAGGAAACTGTGTTGATCTTTCCCCCATTCGATATAGCCGAAAAGGGAAGTAAGGATTAATAAGACATTTAATGTTTTTTTCATAATAGTGTGTTTAGGTGTGGATAATTTGCTGTTTTTTTTAGCTGGACAAATTGATCAATTCATTTATTGCAAAAAAATGAGACGCCGTACCGCCCAACACAAAAAGATGCCAGATAGCATGGTAATATTTGCGATGGTCTTTTACAAAAAAATAAACCCCGGCGGTATAACTCAAACCTCCCAGCAGCACCCACCAAAAGACAGACAACGGCATGTTGTCGGCAATGGGCCTGGCCACAAACACGACCATCCAACCCAGTGCCAGATACAATATTAAGGAAAGTACCTCAGCCCTTTTAATGAAAAATAGCTTGTAAAAAATACCGAATACCACGATACTCCACATGATCGAAAGGAATAGCGTTGCCGTTGAAGTATCAGTGTATTTAATAATTACAGGGGTATACGTACCGGCAATGAGAAAATAAATGCTGATGTGGTCAAGTTTGAGTAACAGGAACTTTCTCTTTTGGTCGTTAACTAAGTGGTAGAGGGTTGAAAATGTATAGACGAGCAGCATGCCTGCCAGAAAGATACCTACGGAAGCAAACAAAGACAGACTCCCGGCCATGTAAGCTTTGTAAAGGACATAGGGCCCTGCCGCAAGGCTAAACGCAATCCCCAGCATGTGCGTAAGCCCGTTGATGCGTTCTTCATGGGGTGTCTGGTTACTGTCGAAAGCTGCTTTTTCTGGCATCTGTTTTTTGTAAAGATACGTTTGATGGTGGTTAAAAGTTCTGCAGCTCGCGGTTTCGACTCCGATTTTTTACCACAAAGGCACAAAGGGCACCAAGTACCGCTAAGGTTTGGGTCGCACAGCTGCGCGGCCGCATCTGTATAACCAAAAAAAAATTAAATTTGTGAACACGATTTGATCATTCCTCCTCCCGCGTGAGGATAAAACACCTGATACATGATAACCCGTTACCCCCTTTATGCTTTGCTGGCCGCGCTGATCGTCGCTTTTTCGTCGTGCGACAAAGACGAAACACCCAAAGTGGAAGAAAGCCCATTTTTTAGTTTTTTTGAGGAGCCGGCTATTACCATAGATACTACGCCTGTAGCCGCCACAACCTGGGAATACGGCTTTGTCTTCAATCCGTTGGTGGACGGACAGATCACCAGTCTGGGGCTGAAGCTGCCTGTAACCGGCACTTTTTCGGTCAAACTATGGAATCTGGACGGCAGTACGCCGGTTATTCTGAAAGAGCAGCAAATTACTTCTGCGACTGAACATGTTCCGGTGTTTGTGGATATAACGGCCGTTGCCGTGCAAAAAGAAGCCAAACTGGGCATCACCATCCTCGCTAATTCGTTTTACCGGCTCGAAAAACAAAACGCCACCGAATTTTCTTATCCGCGGGTGCTCAAAAATATCCGGATTGTCTCTTTTAATGAAGAAACGAATACTTCCGGATTGGCTGTTTTCCCCGAAACGGCCAACTCCACCCGCGTTGCGCCCTGTGTAAACGTGATTTTTATTGCCGACTAAACGATTGTTCGCCATGAGAATAGCGGCCGGGCTGATGTGTTTTCTTTTTGTTGCACTGGGACAGGTAAATGCCCAGCAGCGACAACTGGATTCGCTGGCCCGGCTGGAAAGGACGTATGTAAAAGAAGATACCATACGGGCCAAACTCCTCAACGACCTGGCCAGGGGGTATTATGCCGTTTCGCCGGCCAAGGGCTTGCAATACGCCGATAAAGCCATTGCACTAGCTGAAAAGCTGCCCGATAAGAAATGGCTGGCGGGCGCCTATAGCGCCAAAGGTACTAATAAAATGGCATTGAGCGATTTTACCGCTGCGCTGGAGTATTATCAAAAAGCGTTGACAATCAACCAACAACTCGGCAATCAGCAGGGTATCGCCAACAATTACAACAATATCGGACTAGTCTATTATTCTATTTTTGAATACCCGAGGGCGCTGGAATTTTACCAGAAAACTCTCACTATTAATGAACAAACCGGCAATAAAAACGGAATCACTAATGCACTGGGCAATATCGGCAATATCCACAGCGAATTGAACGATTACGCCAAAGCTATCGAGTATTATCAACGGGCATTGGCTATGTGCGAAAGTACGGGCAATATGCAGGCCATGTCGGGCATACTGGTCAATATAGGCAATGTGTATACCCAATTATCCGATTACCCCCAAGCGCTGGAATACAAGCAAAGGGCATTGGAACTAAGCGAAAGGCAGGGCAATAAATCGAGAATCGCCAACAACCTCAGCAATATAGGCAATGTGTATACCCAAATGGGGAATTACGCCGCTGCTTTGCAACACCACCAAAAAGCGCTGAATATTAATGAAGCCATTCAGGATAAAAAAGGGATAGCTTCCAACTTATCAGGTATTTGTACGGTTTATTTGTTGCAACAAGATTATACCACTGCCGGCGTTTACGCCCAAAAGGCCCTGGCGACATCCCGCAGCATCGGCTTATTGAGTACGGAAAGCGAGGCTTTGCTGAGCCTCAGCAAAATATACGAAAATACCCAACGTTTCGACAGCGCTTATATCGCTTATGAGCAGTATATAGCCCTTCGGGATAGTATAAATAATGTGGAAATACAAAAACAGGTAACTAAAAAAACCTTGCAATTTGAATTCAGCAAAAAAGAGGACTCGCTGCGCCAACAACAATTGCTCACCGATGTAAAATTAAACGAACAAATACTGCTGGCTACCCGGCAACGACAGGAATTGCAACTCAAACAAAACGCCATCGATCTGTCGAAAAAGGAACGCGAATTACAACATCTGGCCTACCTCAAAACCCAGGCTGATCTGCAATACGCGCAAAGCGAAAATAAAGCCAAAGAAGAGCAGCTCACCCTGGCCGAAAACGAAAAAAAATTGCAGGCCACCCAGGTTAATTTGCAGCAAACACAATTACAACTCATAGCCAAAGAATTGCAAGCGCAAAAAACGCAGCGAATTATTTACATTTTTGGTATTTGTCTGTTGGGTTTGCTTTCTTTTCTTATTTTTAGAAACTATAAAAACCAACAAAAATCAAATACCATTATTAGTCTGGAAAAAAAGAAATCCGACGATTTATTGCTCAATATTCTTCCCGGTGAAGTAGCCGAAGAACTCAAAGAAAAAGGCGAAGCGCCTGCTCGCCACTACGACGAGGTAACGGTGTTGTTTACCGATTTTGTGGATTTTACCAGCTTTGCAGAAAACAGATCGCCCCAGGCTTTAGTGAGCGAATTGCACGCCTGTTTTAAAGCCTTCGACGAGATTATCGAGCGCCACGGCCTGGAGAAGATCAAAACGATCGGCGATGCCTATATGGCCGTTTCAGGCCTCCCCGTTGCCGATGCCCAGCACGCCCGCAATGCAGCCCGGGCGGCACTGGAAATACAATCCTGCATCAAACAGCGGCAACAAGCAGAGGAGGATACTTTTGAGATCAGGATAGGCCTCCATAGCGGCCCTGTAGTGGCGGGTATCGTCGGCGCAAAAAAATTCGCCTACGATATTTGGGGCGATACGGTGAATACCGCCGCGCGCATGGAGACCAGCAGCGAACCCGGCAAGATCAATATCAGCGGGGCTACTTATGCGTTACTGCATAATGATTTTACCTGCACTTATCGCGGCAAAATTACCGCAAAAAATAAAGGGGAAATTGATATGTATTTTTTGGAGGGGAAGGGGTGAGTTGTCGGTTGTCAGTTATCGGTTCTGAATTTTTCGATTTCAGTACCTGCCTATATAAAATCTGATATCATACTTTATTATTTCATTAATACCTACAAGACATGAAAACCCAGTTATTTTTTCTACTCCTTTTTTTTGTTACGAGTTGCGCCAATAATGAAAATGCAACAACAGCCACATCAGAATCAGCATCCGTCAAGAAAACAATCATATTGGCAGTAGATGGCGGTGGAATCAAAGGCATTATTCCGGCCATTATTTTAGATTCTATTGAAGCAAAAACCGGAAAACCGTGTTATCAACTCTTCGATATTATTGGCGGTACTTCTACCGGTGGAATTATTGCGATGGGTTTAACAACTCCTCAGCCAAATACCAACCAACCCTTTCCCGCGTCTAAGATTATCCAAATCTACGAAAACGATGGCGCGAATATTTTTGTCTATCAGGGCGCTGGAATTAAGCAAAACTATGCAAAATATTATGCCAGTCACAAAGACAAAGGAATAGAACCTTATTTGCAAAAAATGCTCGGTAGCTCGTTAGCCTTAACGGATGCTTTCAAAGCAACCGCAAAGCTTCCTGGCAGCCGCATACGGCAGGCTTTCACAACCAGCTATATCGTTAACTCAAGCGGAAATGCCGTTCAATCGCCACAAGCAGGAAAAGATTACGGCCCTTACTTGTTCAATTGGTATGATGCTGCCAGAAATCAAAGTGATAACTACTACGTATGGGAAGCGACTCGCGGCACCAGCGCGGCGCCTACTTATTTTCCTATCGCAAATGTAGGCGGTGGTAAGGCTCCAAGGTCTGCAGCCGCTGAAAAGTGGGCGATTGACGGTGGTATGATGTCAAATGACCCCGCCGTATGGGGCATTACAGAAGCTTTTAGAACCGGCATTGCCCAAGATCTCAAAGATATTATTGTCATATCCATAGGTACGGGAATGTACCCGGGAATGGCAGGTATCGGCATTCAC
>JAEUUQ010000125.1 GCA_016787505.1 Saprospiraceae bacterium
GCTCAATAAGGGATGTGTATAAAGTCAATTTTCTTTTGATAATCAATCACAAAAGCCTATCTTTGCAGCGTTTTTTAACAACCCTATCATCATACGATCAAATTCGGCATATATGGCTAATATCGGTCACATTAAGCAGATTATCGGACCAGTAGTGGACGTGAGCTTTTCGGGAGAAAATTCCGTTTTGCCCGAAATCCTCAATGCATTGGAAGTAAAGCGCCCCAATGGCGAAATGTTGGTGCTGGAAGTACAGCAACACCTGGGCGAAGACAGCGTGCGCACCGTCGCCATGGACTCTACCGACGGCCTCACACGTGGCGCCGAGGTGATTGACACCGGCATTCCTATTTCAATGCCCGTGGGCGACGCCATCAAGGGCCGCCTGTTCAACGTAGTAGGCCAGGCTATCGACGGCATCGGCGAAGTAGCCAGAACGCAGGTGTACCCCATTCACCGCAAACCGCCCACCTACGAAGAACTCTCTACCAGCAAAGAGATCCTCTACACCGGTATCAAGGTAATCGACCTGATCGAGCCTTATATGAAAGGCGGTAAGATCGGCCTCTTCGGCGGCGCCGGCGTAGGCAAGACCGTTATCATCATGGAATTGATCAACAACATCGCCAAGAGCTACGAAGGTATCTCGGTTTTCGCAGGCGTGGGCGAACGCACCCGCGAAGGCAACGACTTGCTGCGCGAAATGATCGAATCTAACGTAATTAAATACGGCGAAGAATTCAAGCATAGCATGGAAGAAGGCGGCTGGGACCTGAGTAAGGTAGACCCCAAAGCCCTCGGCGAATCGCAGGCTACGCTGGTGTTCGGACAGATGAACGAACCCCCCGGCGCCCGCGCACGTGTGGCTTTGTCGGGACTTACCGTAGCCGAATACTACCGCGACGGCGACCTCAGCGACCCCAACGGCGGCCGCGATATCCTGTTCTTTATCGACAATATCTTCCGCTTTACTCAGGCAGGCTCGGAAGTATCGGCACTTTTGGGCCGTATGCCCTCGGCAGTAGGTTACCAGCCCACGCTGGCCACCGAGATGGGCCTCATGCAGGAGCGCATTACGTCTACCAACCGCGGTTCGATTACCTCGGTACAAGCCGTATACGTACCTGCTGACGACCTTACCGACCCGGCTCCGGCTACGACCTTTGCCCACCTCGACGCCACCACGGTATTGAGCCGCAAAATTGCCGCCCTGGGTATCTACCCCGCTGTGGACCCGCTCGACTCAACCTCGCGTATCCTCGATCCCAATATCATCGGCGAAGAACACTACCGCACGGCACAGCGCGTGAAGAACATCCTGCAGCGCTACAACGAATTGCAGGACATCATCGCCATCCTCGGTATGGAAGAATTGTCGGAAGAAGACAAACTCATCGTACACCGCGCCCGTCGCGTGCAGCGCTTCCTTTCGCAGCCGTTCCACGTAGCCGAGCAGTTCACCGGTATCCCCGGCACCATGGTGTCTATCGACGAGACGATCCGCGGCTTCAACATGATCATGGACGGCGAAGTGGACGAATACCCCGAAGCAGCGTTTAACCTCAAAGGTTCTATCGACGAGGTAATCGAGGCCGGCAAGAAGATGCTTGCGGAAGTAGATGCTTAATGCTTATTGACTGTTCAAAGCTCGTAAAGGCATATGAATATCACCGTACTCACACCCGACAGGGAACTTTTTCACGGCACTATTGCCTCTGTGAAAGTACCCGGTACGCAAGGGCAGTTTCAGATTCTTAAAAACCACGCCCCAATTGTTTCTTCTTTGGAAGAAGGCAATGTGTATATCGTTACTGCCGTAGGCAGCTACCGCTATTACGACGAAGAAAGCGGCACCGTCAAGGACGGCACGGAAGCCGGCCATACGATTACTTTTAAAATCGCGGGCGGTTTTGTAGAAGTGCTCAACAACGATGTGTCGCTGCTGGTGCGTGGGGTAGCGGAGGTGTAAGAGTTAAAGGTTTAGGAGGGTTTAGTTTTTTTCTATTAAACTCTATTAGGCAGTTACTAAAAAAAGCCCGCCGGCGTTTGCCGGTGGGCTTTTTTTGTTGTGCCTCGTGTGGGGGATGTGAAAATTTACACCCCCACCATGATGGAACTACAACACATCCGGCAAAAAATATTTGTCATCCGCGGTCAGCGCGTAATGCTTGATTTTGAACTGGCAGTAATGTACGGAGTGGAAACGCGTGCGTTGAAGCAGGCAGTCCGCCGTAATTCGGCACGTTTCCCGGAAGATTTCATGTTTATTCTTTCAGAAAATGAGGCCGATCATCTGGTGTCACAAATTGTGATACCATCAAAAAGCTATTTGGGAGGCGCGCTTCCGTATGCTTTCACCGAACAAGGCGTTGCCATGCTTTCCAGTGTGCTGCGCAGTGAAAAAGCCATTCAAGTCAATATCGCTATCATGCGCGCGTTTGTCGAGTTTCGTCGGTACGCCTTCACCTACGGTGAATTAGCGCAGAAAATCGTCGAACTGGAAACAAAATTCGAACGGGAATTTGCCGACATCCACGAGGTACTCAAATGGCTGGGCGAGGAAAACCAGTCCCGCGCCGATGAAATCGTTGCCCTTCAGAACACCCACCTGGAGCCAAATGACTGGCAGAATAGACCGCGTATTGGGTTTAGGAATGATACCTAACGGCAAAGCCGGTCCTGGCTCGACCTGGCCCACCCGGTTGTTCGTTTCGACTCCGCTCAACGAACAGCAAAGATCGCAAAGTCCAATAGTCCCACAGTCCAATAGTCCTCAAAGATCGCCCCCCTGCCAAGTCGGCAACTTTCGGCCCGGAACTTTTGAACTAGGATATGTGGGATTATTGAAGGATGGGAAAGGATTTTTGATGTTTGATTTTTTCCCGACATCAAGCATCATGGCAAACCCGGCGATCCCGGCAAAGAGCTCAGCTACTACCGTTTTTGTAAAAATAGCATGATTCTCATTTCTCTTAACGCCCTAATCCAGAATTATCAATTGTGCCTCGTCATGTGGTTTAAAAGCATTACTCCTTTCCAGCATATCTTGCATCATGGCCATTCTATCGCCAATGATAGTGGAGCTAAACCTATGTGCTCGCTCAAGCATTCGTAGATAAGCAGCGGGGTCGCGCTGCCTGGATAAACGCTTTAAGGCCCCCATATAGTCATCACGGTATACAGTTGGAATAATAATTTTGCATTGCTCGTTTTTAACCAGTTCAGCATTCATCATAACCCGCGCTATCCGCCCGTTGCCATCTAAAAAAGGATGAACCTCGCTAATTAAAAACATCATAAATGCGGCTCTGGCAAAAGGATGCGTTAGTGCCATATAATAATCGAAGCCCTTTATCAAGGTGCCTTTAACCAGTGTATAATCTACAAAAAAGGTATTTCCCGCCCTGTTGTTTTTATCTTTGAATTGCCCTGGATTTTTTGAATCTCTCGCACTCAATAATACTTTATGCCTGAATGCTAATATATCGAGTAAGGCATCAGGATTTTCTGGTGTTATCTTCATTTCATCTTTATTACTTACCAGCTTCCAGGTACCCAAAATATCGTGAGAGTCCTCATTCCTCGCAGGCAAGGGCGCCTGAGTTTCAATTATTCGCATGGCTTCTTCCAATTCAAACTCAGTGCCTTCTATGTAATTTGAAAAATAGGCCTCAAAAAAAGCGAAATTGCGGAAAGAGGTGTCTGAAGTATTCCGTTCTGGCAAGTCAGCAAATTCCTGGCGTTTAAGCGCAATAAACAACGTTTCAAATAACTCTACTCTGACAGGGTCAAAGGGATACCCAAACGCCCGTGCCATAGCTAGTGGAGAAGAAAGAATTTGAGCAGGCTGAGAGGCCATCATGGCGCCGATTATCTTGTTGAGTCTCGCAAATTCTTTTTCCATGCCAGTCTGTCCTGCAATAAACCTTGCCTTATCGCGTAAATCATTCAGCCCGGCTTCTCCTTTAAGGCGAGCCACTTGTTCCAGGCGGTTTTCTATCTCGGCCCGGGGGCTTGTCTTTAGTTCCTGTCCGGATTTTCTGGATGGTTGTAAATTTTCAAGTAAGGCCCGCTCCAACTGCGAAGCATAGAGCTCTCCTGACAGGGGATTATCGCCATCAATGCGGCCGGGCCCCTGAATAAACCGGAGCGTGATGCCGGGTAATTTTATATTCTTGGTATAAGTGTAAGTGAGAAACAGGCTCCCATCTGCGGTGGGTTGAAATTCTAAAGCGGACCGGTGGCTCAACACAGCGCCGGGATATAAGCTGCCTATTATACTAAATAAGTTACGTCTGATTATTGCTGCGGGGTCGTCCGTAAGATTTGGGGTATATATTCGTGGGGCTATCTTGCGAAGCTTACCCGTGTTCACAAGCATTGCAAGTCGCTTGCTGACGCTTGGGTCGCTTGATGAAAAGACGACTTCCTGGAGGCGAAAGGGTATGTTTTTTTCCATTAA
>JAEUUQ010000389.1 GCA_016787505.1 Saprospiraceae bacterium
GAAATTATTGGCGAAAGCCACCGTACCTTCATTATTGGCGGTATTGAGCGCCTTGTCGAAGGGAAAAACGTCGTTGCTGGTCAAATTGACGAGATAGAGGTCGGAAAAGTCGTTGCCCGTCCAGTTATAGGTATCATCGCCGGTGCTGCCCTGCCTGTCGGAAGTTATCACGAGCTGGTTGTCGCGGTATAGCGAGGGCGAATAATCGGCTTTTCCCGAATTAAAAGCAGATAATTCCACCACATAATCGGGTTGTTTGATCTTTTTCCAGCCTGCGGCAATTTCGCAGGCGCTGATTTCCCTTCTGTATTCGTAGGGACTGCCGATTTCGATGCCCAATTCTTTGAAAGCCTGCATTGCCTCTTCATAACGCTCGGCGCGTTTGAGCGCAAAAGCGTATTCTTTGAGGGCATCTACGCCGTATTGGTTGTCGTAGGCCGTGCGGTACCACTGAATAGCCTGGGGACTTTTGTTGACGGCTTTGTAGCTTTCTCCCAGCAAAAAGGCCAGTTTCCCTTTTTCCAGGCGGGTATCCGCTTTGTTGTATTCTTTTTCCAACATAGAAGCGGCCACAAAAAATTGCTTTCGCTCATATGCGGTGCGGCCGTCTTTTATTTTTTGGGTGTATTGGCATGCCGCCATTGTAAGTATTAATAAAATGCCGGCGGGTATAAAGCGGATTCTCATGCAGTCTTTTTTTTAAAAAACGCCTGTGGGCTTACTTTGTTGTTAGAAATGACTACGCCCCTTTCCCGGCAAACGGAAAAGGGGCGTATTATGGAACTCACACGAGCATCTTGTCGTGCTCCGTAGCGATGGGTTTCATACCCATCGCATCAATGCAAGCCCTGTTATCTGAGCAATTCGCGTGCGCTCCGTGGCGATGGGTATAAAACCACATCGCTACGGAGCGCACGCGAATTGCCGTGCTTTATTTCGCCTTGGGAGTAGCAGCGCGCGCGAAAGCCTTTTTCACGGCTTCTTTGCGGCCTTTAATGCCCGCGATGAGGTCTACCACCAACGCAGAGGCGACGAAAACAGATGAATACGTACCGAAAAGGATACCCATCAGCAAGGCAAAGGCAAAACCTTTGATACTGCCGCCGCCAAAGATGAACAACACGACAATGGTGATCAATGTAGTACCCGACGTGTTCAATGTACGGCTCAGGGTACGGTTGATGGCACGGTTAAATACCTCTTCTTTGGGCTGCCCCGCAAACTGGTTGCTGAACTCTCGTATCCGGTCAAATACAATTACCGTGTCGTTGACCGAATAACCGATCACCGTCAGGATGGCTGCAATAAACGCCTGGTCGATCTCCATGGAGAAAGGCAAAATGCCGTAAAACATCGAGAACAAGCCTACGGTGATGATCACGTCGTGGAGCAACGCCAATACGGCGCCCAAGCTAAACTGCCACTGGCTGAATCGCACGGCCAGGTATATGAAGATCGCCAGCAGCGAAAACCCGATAGCCAGGAATGCGCTGTTTTTGATGTCGTCGGCCACAGTGGGGCCTACCTTGCTTGAACTGGTAATATGTGTGCCTGTAGCGTCAGTTTGCTTGAATTGTTCGAGATCGAGCGAACCGCCAACTATTTGATTGACACCTTCGAACAATTTAGCCGCTACCCGCTCAGAGGCGTCTTCGCCCGTGTCATCGATCAGGTAGCTGGTCGTAACGTTAAACGTATTTTCGGTATCGATCACTTTCACCACCGGCGTAGAGCCGAACGAAGTAGTGAGCGCTTCACGCAATTGCTGAGCCTCTACCTTTTGGCTATTATCGAACTGTATATTATAGGAGTATCCGCCCTTGAAATCCACACCCAGTTCGAAGCCGCGCGTGAAGAAAGAAATGATACTCAACAGCACCAACGCGCCGGAGAAGATGTAAGCGATCTTGCGTTTGCCCATCCAGTCCACATTGATATGGGCAAGGAAACTTTCAGATATTTTGGTCCAGAAGTTCAGAGTCTTGCCTCTGGTGATGGTCCACCAATCCATGAGCAGGTGACTGACCAGAATGGCCGTAAACATAGACGACAACACACCCACGATCAACACTACGGCAAAACCTTTGATAGGGCCTAAACCGAAATAAGCCAGGATAATAGCCGTAAGGATTGTGGTCACGTTGGCGTCGATGATAGCCGAATAAGAGTGTTTGAAACCTTCGGCGATAGACATCAGCAGCGACTTGCCTTCCCGCAATTCTTCCTTGATGCGTTCAAAGATGATTACGTTGGCGTCAACGGCCATACCCATGGTGAGTACGATACCCGCAATACCGGGCAACGTGAGTACCGTACCGATGGAAGCCAGCGTACCGAGAATAAAGAATACGTTGGCAATCAAAGCGATGATAGAGACGATACCGCCTTTTGCGTAATATATTACCATAAATGCCATCACCGCTAAAAAGCCGAGAATGATGGCCCACAAGCTGCGGTTGATGTTTTCCTGACCCAAAGAGGGGCCTACCAGCGATTCCTGGATGATGCGCGTTTCAGCCGGCAGTCGGCCGATTTGCAGGATATTGGAGAGGTCGGTAGCTTCTTGTATCGAAAAGTTGCCCGTGATCTGGGTGTCGCCGGTCGTAATCGGGTTGATTACGCGGGGGCTTGACACCACCTCGTCGTCGAGCACAATGGCGATTTCGCGGTTGTTGTCGGCCGCGGCGGCGGTAGTCACTGTTCCCCAGATCTTCGAGCCCGTATTGTCCATTTTCAGGCTTACGGCTACTTCGTTAGAGTTGGGGTCGGGGCTGGCGCCGGCTTGCGTGACGTGTTCGCCGGTGAGGGCAGCCTTGCCGTCGCGCTCTGCTTTGAGGCCGAGCAATTCGTATTCTTCCGTAAATTCGCGGGTTTGCGGGTCTTTGATCGGGTCTTTCGACCAGCGGAAGACCATGTCTGACGGGAAGAAACGCTTGACATCATCGCGATTGAGATATTCGGATATCTGGTCGCGCTGATTTTTCTTGGCGGTACCCATTACAGCCAGTCCGGCTGCGCCCGTAGAATTGAGCGTAAGCAGGTCGAACAGCGGGCCCTGGTCGGTATTCTGACCGTAAATCGTATCGAGTTTGGCAATGCGCGTTTTGTCCTGGTTGCCCAGCGAATCGGTAGCGTAAACCGTGTCGATGCGCGTGATTTCACGGCGCAGCACCGTATCGCCCGTTTGGGTCTGCTTCAAGCGCTGATTGGCATCAATAAATGCCTGCACGATACCGGCGTCGTTGATGCGGTACAGGTTCCAGAATTCCAGTTTGGCGGCAGCCTGCAGGAAGTTGCGCGCGCGCTCGGGGTTGTCGATGCCCGGCAATTCTACCACGATGAGGTCGCGGCCCGCGTCGAGCGATACGTTGGGCTGGGTAACGCCCAGCTTGTCAATACGCTCTTTGAGGAGCTTAAACGTGAGATCTACCGTTTCGTTCGCTTTCTGGCGAATGACGGTGATGACCTGGCTGTTATCGGTATCGAACTTGATCTGGTCGCGAAGCGCTTCGTTTTTAGTAAAAATAGGCGCCATGTTTTTGCCGTTGGATACTTCGCTCCAGGCATCCGCAAAAAGCGTCACGAAGTCGGATTGCGCGTTTTTTTGTGCTTGGGTCGCCTTTTCAAGGGCATCGAGGAAGGTGGGATCCTTGCTGTCGTTCGACAGTGCCTTAATGAAGTTTTTCAGGTCTACCTGCAATACCACACTCATACCTCCTTTGAGGTCGAGGCCCAGGGCCAGTTGCTGTGCTTTCAGCTCCTGGTAGGTATACGACTTCAACAGTGGAATGCGAAATACCTCTTCGGTAGATACTGAATCGAGGAAAGCCACCCGTTCGGCTTTGAAAACGGCTTTCTTTTGTGCTTCATCACTGATTTTATCCGCTGCGCGCATGGCGTACTGATCCGCAGCTTTTTCTACTTTCTGTGTGGGGAAAATAAAAAAGTACTGCGCTACGGTAACGATAATCATGAGCACAAGGAAAAACTTCACAATCCCTTTCCCTTGCATGTTTCGATAGTTTACTTAGACAGATAATTGAGCAATAGTGCTAATGTGTAACAGTTAATTTCTCA
>JAEUUQ010000225.1 GCA_016787505.1 Saprospiraceae bacterium
CACCCCCCGGCGTGTCCCCCGCCCTTAATACAACTTTAACCAACTTCATTTAAATAAAGCAGGGCAAAAAGCGTTTAGCAAGTAATCAACATGGTAAAAAATGAGCAAAATAGTATTAGTCGTAGCAGCCCTGATCCTGACCTTGCCGGTAATGGCACAAAAGCCGACCAAGTCGAATCCAAAAGCGTCAAGCGCGGCCATCGACGTCAATGATCCAAAGGCAAAAGCGATACTGGACAAAATAAGCAAGAAATACGACTCGTATGCCTCGCTGGAAGCGAGCTTTAACCTCGAAATCGAATTAGCCGAGCAGGCCAAAGAAGTACAAAAGGGCGCCGTGGCGCGCAAAGGAAAGCAGTATAAAGTGGATGTCAACAGCCAATCGATGCTGAGCGACGGCAAGGCGTTGTGGGTCATTTTGCACAAAAACAAAGAAGTGCAGATCAACGACCTGCCCGACCCCGCCGACGACGACAACCTGCTGTCGCCCGAGTCGATTTTTAGTTTTTATAAAAAAGGAAAATTCATCTACGCGCTGGTCAACGACTATACCGAAAACGGCCGGGCCCTCCAACAGATTGAATTCAAGCCCATCGATAAAAATTCAGAATACTCAAAACTGCGCCTCACCCTCGACAAAAAGACCTACGAGGTGATCAGCGTAAAGGCATTTTCCAAAGACGGCTCGCGATATACCTTCGCGATTACCAAGCTGACGCCTAATAAAACCTTTGCCGCCAATTATTTTGCGTTCGACAAGGCGAAATACCCGGGGTATCACGTGGAGGATTTGAGGGAGTAGGTGTCCGTTGTGGGTTGTGGGTTGTAGGTTGTAGGTTTGCCAGGGCATCTGCAAACGTATTTTATTAAGCTGATTTTTTAAAATTCAATTCATTTTTTACGCGCGTATTAGGTCGATTTTTAACGCAAAGAGCTCTATCTAATACCTTACTTAATCTAACCATAGCGTCCCTTGCGGCACCTTTGCGAGCCTTGCGTTAAAAAAAATGCCCCATTACGCAGTCTTTTCGGCTACTATAGCCAAACAGATACTGGTGTTCATGAATATACAAGGTTCACGTTTCGTGTACATACAAGCGCAACAACCTATCAATCAAACATCCAACATCATTACGCCATTTTCCAAAAAATCCCGATACCCCCCCTTGAAAAACCACCCAGGCATGAACTACTTGATGCCGCAAGGAGGTGACATCTTTCGAGGTACGAGAAAGGTCATCTCCTTGCTACCCGGAACGAGATGTCACCTTCCCTCGTGCCTCGGGAAGATGACCTCGCGCGCACAAAAATCACATTTCGAGACGACTATGAGCGTGAAAAAGACATTGAATTATCGAAAGAACTCTACGTGGCCTATCCGCAAAATGTGGATTTCAAAAATAACCTGGCCATTGCTTATGAAAAAATCGGCGCCACACACACCGCGCTGGGCAATTTGGATCAGGCTTTGACTTTTTTTGAGGACTACAACAAATTAGAAAATGAACTCTACGCGGACTATCCGCAATTTGTGCAATTCAAAAACAACCTGGCCATTTCTTATCAATTTCTGGGAAATGCCCACACCGCGCTGGGTAATTTGGATCAGGCTTTGACTTTTTTTGAAAACTACAATTCATTATCCAAAGAACTCTACGGGGCCTATCCGCAAAATGTGGATTTCAAAAATGGATTGGCCATTTCTCATGCTCAATTAGGCGTATTCAGTCTGGAGCAACTCAAAGACAAGGCAAAAGCAAAAGCCTATTTCCAGCAAGCTGAAGCGCTATATGTCGAATTGGTTCGGGATGCTCCGCAGTACGCGCAATTTCAGCAGTATTTGGAGTTAGTCAGGCAAGATTTAGCGGGATTGGATTAGCATTCAAAATAGGTGAAAATCATTGTCATTCCCGCCAGGGAATCTGTACAACAAACGCTTGAACGGGCAAGTGCTAGCATGACCTTGTAGATTCTCTTTACCGGCGAGTGTCGTCATTGCATAGCCGTTTTTCGCCCTTTTTTGTCATGCTGGACAAGGTGCGACAATCCCTGTTTTTTCCCTTCAAACCCGGGCTTCAGCCCGGGGACTGGGCCAAAGATCGCACTTGTCGGTGTACATACACTATGTGCGCAGATGCCAACGAGACTAATAAGTGCAAGAAATATTATGCGAATCCAAGGCTCGGCGGTATCACGAATGACAACAAAAAAGCGAACGGCAAGGATCGTAAAGTCAGACAGTCGCACAGTCGCCCCCGCGCTCCGTAGCGATGCGGTTTCATACCCATCGCGAAGGAGCGCTCCCCGGTCATCGATATTGTCTAAGACAATCCCTGCCGGTCATTGAGCGGAGTCGAAATGACCGCTTACATGGCCATCACCGTATAAGCCATGATTTTCCGGCGGCTAAAGCCCGCCGGTACGTTATCGTGTAGCTATCATGACTTTGTAGATTCTCTTCGAGAATGACAAACGAAAAAGCGAACGGCAAGGATTGTAAAAGTCATACAGTCGTACAGTCGCACAGTCACAAAGTCGCACTTCAGCTCCGCTCAACGAACGGCTCAGGTCGCTCTCCAGACCTTGAAAAAAGCTACGCACTGTGTAGCCAATTCCAACGGCGTAGCGGCTAAGACGGTGGATTTGTCGATGCAATTTGTTACACAGTGTGTAGCAAATTGACCTGGCTTTATTTTGCCCACCGAAAAAGAACTCGCCGAAGAACTCCACCGCAAACGGCAGTGGCTTATAGAGCGGCTTAAATCCTGATTTGTATCCTTTTAAACCATGCTATCCCCGGTTCAGACCTTGCAAGGTTTTCTTAGCATCATTCCTTGAAAACCTTGCAAGGTCTTTCCAAGGCCATCACCGTAAAAGCCACGGTTTTCCGGCGGCTAAAGCCCGCCGGTACGGTATCGTGTAGCCATCATGACGTTGTAGATTCTCTTCGAGAATGACAAACGAAAAAGCGAACGGCAAGGATCGCACAGTCGTAAAGTCATACAGTCGTAAAGTCGTAAAGTCGTAAAGTCGTAAAGTCACACAGTCGCCCCCGCGCTCCGCAGCGATGCGGTTTTATACCCATCGCGGAGGAGCATCCCGGGTTGGCAGAGGCCGACTTGCAGGGTGACAGGGTGACAGGGTGACAGGGTGACAAGGCGCCACAAACCTACAAACCTACAAACCTACAACCTACAACCCACAACCCACAACCGCCTTTACTTCCTCTTCCTCCTCCTATCCTGATATTCCGGGCATTTCAGGTCGCCGAAATAATAGACCAGGCCGATGCCGAGGAAATAATACGAATCTTTGTTATTGGCGTTGCCGCGCTGGCGGCCTTCTTCGCTGAGCTGGCCTTCGTTGGTGCCGGGTATGATCAGCGAGCGGTCGGAGAGGGCGGCGGCGATTTCGCCGCGGTTGCGCAGCAGGTCGCTTTTATCGGGGTATACCGTGCTTACATCGTCGAGGTAATCGGTAAACAGGCGGCGGCCGCTGAGTTCTATGTTGACGCTCCACTCGTAGCTGAGGTCTACTTTGATACCTAAGCCGTAGGCCAGTCCGCCGTTGACGGTATAATATTCTTCTCCTTTAAACTGCCCTTCGGTGCCCAGGGGGCGCAACTCGTACAACACGCCGTCGAGTTCGGCTTTTGGGTTAAAATATACCGCCGACAAGCCGGCGAAGAGATACGGGGTAAAAAACTCGTCTTTGCTGCCGTGGCGATAGGGTAGGAAGTTAAATTCAAACTGGGCGGTGCCGTCGATCACCGTGGATTGGAAGCTCAGGTTGCGCGCTTTTTCGTATACGTTTTTGGAGCGCGAATCGTCGCCGGCTACCGTGCCGTAATTGCCCGACAACTTGAAGCAAATGCGATCATTGAAATTAAAACGGGCCAACAAGCCGCCGGCGGCGCCGGGCAGGCCCAGGTCGTAGTTGGTATTCAAATCGCCGAAATAATGGCTGGCGCCCAACCAAAATCCTGACTCCCAGCCGCGTTGTGCCTGGGCTGTCGCGAGGGTAAAACAAATACCTATCAATAGTAAGGTTGCTTTTTTCACTTTATTTCTGCTGTTGATGATGCTAATAGTGGAAAAGTGCGCAAAGTTAATAAGAACAGTGTATACAACGGCAAAAAGGTTGGTATTGGTATAGCGACGCCCCGCCTTAAAGCTTATCTTTACCCAAAATTACTGCTATGAGCACTACCTTGGCCGATAATTTCCTGGAAAGCTCCCGGCGTCTGTTTCGCTATTATAAAGGCCTGGGCGACAAAGCAATGGCACAGGTTGACGACGAAGCACTCATGCACCAGCCCGACCC
>JAEUUQ010000234.1 GCA_016787505.1 Saprospiraceae bacterium
CTTCCGGAAGAATACGGCGCCAAGATCCGCTATCTGAAAGAAAACGTAAAGGGTATCGACAAGGCTATTTTATCTACCCATTGCCACAACGACCTGGGGTTAGCCACCGCAAACTCTATCGCCGGGCTTCAAAACGGCGCCCGCCAGGTAGAATGCACCATCAACGGAATCGGAGAACGAGCCGGCAATACCTCGCTTGAAGAGGTAGTAATGATACTGCGTCAGCACGCCCACCTGGGATTTGAGACCGGCATCAATACCCGGCTGCTCAATCCCATTAGCCAATTGGTTTCTGAGCGTATGGGCATGCCGGTACAACCCAACAAAGCCATCGTCGGCGCCAATGCCTTTGCCCATTCCTCCGGCATACACCAGGATGGCGTGATAAAAAAACGCGAAACATACGAAATCATCGACCCGCTCGAAGTAGGCGTCGACCATTCTAAAATAGTGCTCACCGCGCGCAGCGGCCGTGCCGCCATAGCCTACCGGGCAAAAAATATCGGCTACAACCTCAGCAAAGAAGAATTAGACCGGGTGTATACCCGTTTTCTAAGTGTAGCCGACAGTAAAAAAGAGGTTAACGACGAAGATTTGTTGCAAATTATTTCGATAGAAGTGCCCGCTACTGTTTGATTATCAATAACCCATGCAAGCTGAGCTGAATATGAATAAAACCCTCTTCGACAAGATCTGGGATACCCACGTGATCAAACAAGCCGACGGCGGATTGGATGTATTGTATATCGACCGCCATTTTATTCACGAAGTAACCAGCCCCCAGGCCTTCGACGGGCTGCGCAAACGTGGATTATGCGTTTTACGGCCGCAGCAAACCGTGGCTACCGCCGACCACAACGTGCCTACTAAAAACCAACACCTCCCCATTAAGGAAGAACTGTCGAGATTCCAGGTGAATAAACTGGTAGAAAACTGCAAAGACTTCGGACTCGAACTCTATGGCTTGGGCCACCCTTACCAGGGCATCGTTCACGTTATCGGCCCCGAGTTAGGACTTACCCAACCCGGCATGACAATGGTTTGCGGCGACAGCCATACCTCTACCCACGGCGCTTTCGGCTGCATAGCCTTTGGCATCGGCACCAGCCAGGTAGAGCAGGTACTGGCCACGCAATGCCTGCTGCAGCGACGCCCCAAGCGCATGCGCATCACCGTTGACGGTCAATTGCAGCCGGGCGTATTGGCAAAGGATATCATCTTGTACATCATTTCCAAACTCACGGCCGCCGGCGGTACGGGGTATTTTGTGGAATACGCCGGCGAAGCTATCCGCAGCCTCTCAATGGAAGGGCGCATGACCATTTGCAATATGAGCATCGAAATGGGCGCCCGCGGCGGGCTCATCGCCCCCGACGAAACAACCATCAACTACCTGAAAAACCGGGCTTTTGCACCCCAGGGCGAAGAGTTTGAAGCTGCCGCTGCCTATTGGCGCACTTTGTACTCCGATCCCGGCGCTGAATTTGAGGTGGAACACCATTTTGACGCCGCCGATATTGCCCCCATGGTGACCTACGGCACCAACCCGGGTATGGGTATCAAAATCAACGAACACATACCTACCGCTGCCGGACAAACCGCTTCTTTTGGAAAATCGCTGGAGTACATGGGTTTTCAAGCCGGCGAACAGTTGCTCGGTAAGCCGATTGACTACGTATTTATCGGCAGTTGTACGAATTCGAGAATAGAAGATTTGCGCCTGGTAGCCCAATTTGTAAAAGGAAAACAAAAAGCCGGCCATGTCAATGCATGGATCGTGCCGGGCAGCAAGCAGGTTGAAGCGCAAGCTAAAGCCGAAGGCCTCGACCGCATCTTCCTGGATGCCGGCTTCGACTTTCGCGAACCGGGTTGCTCGGCCTGCCTGGGTATGAACGAAGACAAAGTGCCCGAAGGCGCTTATTGTATTTCTACCTCCAACCGAAATTTTGAAGGCCGCCAGGGCCCCGGCGCACGCACCATACTAGCCAGTCCGCTGATGGCTGCCGCCTCGGCTATCGCAGGAAAAATTGTGGATGTAAGAACCTTATTAAACTAACAAAGCCGATGGAAAAATACGCTCAAATACGTTCCTATGCCATACCACTACCAAACGAAGATGTGGATACCGACCAGATCATCCCGGCGCGTTTTTTGAAAGCCACCACGCGAGAGGGCTTTGGCGAAAACCTGTTCCGCGACTGGCGTTATAACCCCGACGGCAGCCCTAAAGCGGGTTTTGTATTAAACAACCCACTATACGGCGGTCAGATACTGGTAGCAGGAAGAAACTTCGGTTGCGGTTCCAGTCGGGAACACGCCGCCTGGGCGCTCTACGACTACGGCATACGTGTAGTGGTATCCAGCTTTTTTGCGGATATCTTCAAAGGCAACGCCCTCAACAACGGGCTATTGCCTGTACAGGTCGAAGAAAGCTTTTTGCAAGAAATTTTCCTGGCGATTGAAGCTGATCCAAAAGCTATTTTCGAGGTAAATCTAGAGCAACAAACCTTAACCATCATAGCTAGCGGTGCGCAGGCTTCATTTCCCATCGACCCATTCCGCAAAATGTGCATGATCAATGGATACGACGACATCGACTACCTTTTGAGTATTCAATCAGACATCGAAAACTTTGAACAACGCCAAAAGCGTTATTTCACCAATACCATACTCCCATGAAGAAAAAAATTGCCGTACTGCCGGGCGATGGCATAGGTCCGGAAGTCATTGATCAGGCGATCAAAATATTGCAGGCTGTCAGCGAGCGCTTTGGCAGGCAGTTTGAATACACCTTTGCCGACGTAGGCGCTGTCGCCATTGACAAAACCGGCGATCCGCTGCCACAAGCCACGCTGGATCTTTGCCTCCAGTCTGACGCCGTGCTTTTTGGCGCTATAGGCCATCCGCGCTACGACAACGATCCCAACGCCAAAGTGCGCCCCGAGCAGGGCCTGCTTCGCCTGCGCAAATCGCTGGGTTTGTTTGCCAACCTCAGGCCCGTAACTACCTATCCCACGCTTTTACACTTGTCTCCTCTCAAAGAAGAGAAAGTAAAGTCGGTTGATATGCTGATACTGCGCGAGTTAACGGGCGGTATCTACTTTGGAGAAAAAGGCCGTACAGCCGACGGCGCCTACGATCATTGTGTGTATAAGGTTTACGAAATCGAGCGCATAGCCAAACTTGCGTTTGAATACGCCATGGCACGTCGCAAAAGAGTGACATTGGTAGATAAGGCCAACGTACTGGAAACCTCCAGGTTGTGGCGCGATACCGTGACCAAAATGGCTGCTGACTATCCGGAAGTAGAACTCGACTGGATGTACGTCGATAATGCAGCCATGCAGCTCATACAATGGCCGGCCCATTTCGACGTGTTGCTCACCGAAAACATGTTTGGCGACATACTTTCTGACGAAGCCAGCGTCATTCTGGGCTCGCTGGGAATGCTGCCTTCCGCTTCCATCGGCCTGCACACTTCGCTATTCGAGCCCATTCACGGTTCGTATCCGCAAGCTGCCGGTGAAGACATCGCCAATCCCATAGCGGCAATACTTTCAGCTGCTATGATGATTGAATCTTTTGGTTGGAAAGAAGAAGCAGAGACTATACGTCAGGCCGTTTGGCGCCTGCTTGAAAAAGGCGTCGGCACGCCCGACCT
>JAEUUQ010000243.1 GCA_016787505.1 Saprospiraceae bacterium
GACGAGTTCCACTGTTTTTTTGCGGCTCACATCCACCCATGTTACGGTATCGTTGCTGATCTGGCGTACTTTTCCTTTGCACATCAGGATATGGCCGGCAATGTCCCAATTTACGTCTACACTGTCGTTTTTGATAGAGCGGGGGTATTGAAGTAAATCTTTTGCTCGCGTACTGATGAACGAACGCATTTGCACTTCGCCCGGGGCCGTTTTTTCTAGTTTGATATACTGCACATCGTCTTCTTTCGTCAGGTCAATATCAAAAACCGTCGAAAGGAAGTATTCCGGTTTTTCTGCTTTTTTTCGCAATAATTTCAAAGAATCTTTGGACGTGATTTCCGTTTCGCTGACAAAAAATACGCCTTCCAGGAAATGGGGTATTTTTTGCACTTCCTCTGCTTGTTGCGGCAAAGGGTGGTAGTATTTGAGTTCGTTGCAGGAAAGGGCAAAAATGAATAAGCCGAGTCCAACATAAAGAATGGAGCGTTTCATAAAAGGCTGGTTTTTTCAATGTAACGCGGAGCAACGGCTAGTTATTAGTATTTGCTGCCTGCTGTCGGCAGACGGCTGCCAGGAGTCGACTGTCGGCTGTATAAATCGGACTATCGGATATTACCGGTTCCAGGTATTTCTACCGCAGAAGGGTGGAGTGTGGAATAAAACACCTCGAACTGCTTGTTGATTTCGGTTTGAAAAGAAGCCGGTAATAATGCCCAGTCTTTGATATCGACCAAGACGGGAATATTGCTGTCTTTTATTTGTTGTTGCAAGGTTGTAAAGGCTTTCCAGTCCACAGGTCGCAAATCCTTTGAGCGGATAACCAGGTCTATGTCACTTGCCTCATGGGCGGCGCCGTTGACCCTGCTGCCGTATGCCCAAACCTCCACCGGTTCCGGTATACTGGCCGAAATCAGTTCAATCAGTTTTTCCCTGTCTTTTGGTCGAATGAGCATAAGCTATCGGTTATGGGACTTAATAGCGAGGGCAACAGCTCTGGCATCTATAATAAACTGGGGCAATAGCACTAATGTTTCATTTGCAAAACCAACGCCATAATCGTGGGCTGTATTGTTCCTGTTATCCCTGTAAGTCAACCAGCGTTCGCTTTCTTCTAAAGAAATAATTGCATGGTTCGCGGCATGCCTGAAAATATCTTTGAATATTAATTTATCCACTTCTTTTGAGCTGTGGAAGTAAGGTTTCAGTACTTTCTTCAGAAGTTTACCACTTTGTTCCAAAATAATCTCAAACTCTTTTACGCACGCAGAGCGATATAAATCGTAATCAAGTTCTGTTTCTTGTGATTTGCGCAATAACCCAAGTGCCTTTTCAAGGGTATCGATACATCGTTCCAGGAAAGTGGTATCAATTGCCATAATTGGGAATTAGACATTAAAGATTTAAAGGTACGTATTTCCAGCTATTTTCCAGCGATCTGAAGACTACTAACAGTTGCATATAGCCGCACAGGTGCAAAGTCGTCGTTTCGACTCCGCTCAACGACCGGCTTAGATCGCATAGGTCGCAAAGTCCCAAAGTCTCAAAGTCTCAAATACGGCTTGATCCGCTGCAGCGTCTCCGTCGGCAGGGCATGCAGGCGTTCCAGGTCTTCAACTTGCCGGAAAGGGCCGTGTTGTGTGCGATAACTGACGATAGCTTTTGCTTCGCGAAAACTGATATAGGGGTGCCCATTAAGCGTAGCTTCATCGGCGGTATTGATGTCAATCATTTGAAAAATCGGCGACAAGTCGAGTAGGGGGCGGATGAATTGGAACACACTGTCGGGTAGGCCGCGGGTTTCTGCTACCTGGTCGATACTGACAAAGCCGCCGAGTTTGTCCCGAAAGCCGGTAATCTTCCGGGCAAAAGCCGGCCCGATGCCGTCGAGTTGCTCCCAATCCGCAGCGGTGGCGCGGTTGATGTCGAGGCGAA
Source organism: Saprospiraceae bacterium (assembly GCA_016787505.1). Classification (GTDB taxonomy): domain Bacteria; phylum Bacteroidota; class Bacteroidia; order Chitinophagales; family Saprospiraceae; genus JABWBR01. The sequence goes on from JAEUUQ010000243.1 coordinate 1,933, forward strand.
TAGACGTTTTTTTTATGGAGGCAAATTTTGCCGGCGCAGGCGGCGCAGGAGGTGCAGCCTGCGCTTCAGTAATACGAACCCAAGGCGCCAGTTGCTCGTACTTTGCCGGGGGTAGCCCGTAGATCTTTCGGAGGTCTTCGGGGCGGCGAAATACGCCGCCTTTTTTGCGGAAGTTGATCCAAATATGTGCCGTTTTGGCCGGCAAACCCAGGGTAATCAGATCTTCATAAGTAACCATATTGGGATCGAACCAGGTGAGTTTTGCCGGCGTCTCTTGGTAGGGATGCGCTTTTTGAACGGCGCCGGGTATGCGGATATAGGGTTCCAATCTGTTGTAATCCTCGCCGGAGAGTGTGTATATTTTGGCAAAATCGCGCGGCGCAAAAAAACGCCCGCCTTTGTCGCGATAGCGTGCAATGGAACCCGCTGTGCGCTCGTCGAGGCCCAACAAGCGAAAACTATCGGTGGGCAAGGTATTGGGATTAAAATAAAAAAGTGCGCGAGGAGCAGCCGCCGGCCTTCGGGCAGTAGCCGTATCGGCGATCAATTGCTCAAAAGCAGTGAAGTCGACAGCATTTGCTGGCTGCCAATAGCGGAATAAGGCTGGAATGACCAACAAAACGAGGCAAAACAAGGCAAGCGTGACGATGCCGTTGCGCTCGGATCTGGTAAAGTAAAAAAACGTT
>JAEUUQ010000395.1 GCA_016787505.1 Saprospiraceae bacterium
GTGGAAACGCCCCAAACGCAGGCTGCGGGCATTCCTGCAACTGGGCATCACCCAAGACTGGGCAATACGGTTCGCCTACTCCCGAAAGGGCGGTTGGCGACTATCATGCAGCCCCGTAATGGGTATGACTGTGACCGAAGAGCGACTGCGCCAACGTGGCTACATCTCCTTTAAAGACTATTACCACAAAGTACGCCAAACTATCGTTGTACCATGAACCGCCCCCGCTTTTAGCGGGGCAGGCTGGATACGAGGTCCGTACGTCCGGTGGTGTGAGAGGGCTGGGGTGGGCTTATGGTTCACCTCTCCCTACTCGATTATCGCATTTTCAGTTTAGTATCAGTACATTTTTTCCATCCTTGCTATGATAATATATCTTTGACAGAGAGAAAATTAATCCGCTTTGGTATAAGCAATCCAACTAAACTAGCTTCATTCTTCTTCGGCATCAAGCGGTCCATTTGCATTTTCATCGTTTTCGTCCGCCTCATAGTCGTCGCTATGTGTATCGAAATACTCGTAGCGTTCCAACAATTCTTTATAACTTGGTTTTTCTGCTTTGAATCTTTCTCTTTCGGCAGGGGGTAAAATTTGTTCGATGTAGTGTTGGCTGTCTTTAATTAACTTTCGAAATTCCGGCGAGGGCTTTTCGCCCTGGACCGGTTTCAGCAAGGGGTTGTCGGGTTCATAAGACAGTTGCGACAGAATATCATGCAAGCACGTGCGGTTGCCTCGTTCTTGTTTATCCTGGTATTCTTTCTGGTATTTTTTCAAGCTCTCGATCAAAGCCGTGCCCTCATCGCGTATCCGAGGGACATATGTTGAAGGAATCTCACTGAAATTATTCTTGTGAATTCGCTCCAGAAATGCCGAAATCTGTACGACAAGAGGGCCAAAGTTAATTCCTATATAATGCCACAATTCGTAGAAGGACTCGAAGTGTGCCAGTGCTTCTTCGCTAGTAATGGCTTCAGTTCCGCCTTTGCCATACTCGATATGCCAATGGTCATTGTGGTCGTTGGGTAAAAAAACGAATCCTCTTTTCAGGTTGACGATCCTGTTTATCATTTTAACAATCGGCGTCAGACCTGTTTTATCTTCGGGGTCAAGTATCAACCCTTTTTCGATGGCAAAAACGGATCTCAAATGAACGATTGGGGAAGAAAAGATTATTTGCCGCGGTGCTGACAAGATCGCGGCGATGTGGCCGAGTTGTCTTTGCTGGGCGCCACCTCCGGTTTCATAATGCGGGGTGCCGTACAATTTCTCCTCTGCTTTCAGGTATTGCGCGGCGCGACTCTCTGCGGTATTACTCAGGCTGACCGAACCGATCACCTCCTTCAGCGTTTCCTGAATGAGACTTCTGACCAAGGGTTTAAACACGACAATATCGAACCCGCCTTTTTTGTCGTAGGCTTCATGAGTGGGCACGATGCCGAACAGCTCTTTGTACTTTTCATTTACCAAACTGGATCTCTCCAAGGTGCCCTCATCTTTGAGTGTTTGCACAAGTTCGCTAAAAATTTTTGAATCGAAAAACCACGGAATTGTGTTTGGCGGGAAGTTGCAATCGTAAGTATCGCCGTCTTTGTGCGTCTTATGAGGCGGATGGTGGCCGCCGAATAACATGCTGCCGGCTCCTAAACGCAAACCCTTTGGAAGGCCCGGGGCATTAAAATCATCCGGGATGTTTTTAGAGTTTTCAGGCCGTTTGAGGGTTTGCCCATTTCCAAAGGATTTCTCTTCCTTGAATATTTCTCGGTAATTAAATTTCAAGTCGTTGAGCGCGACATCAATGACAAATTTAAACACATAAAAATGCGCTTGAGCTACCGGCATGGCACCCATAATGAGCCTGACTTTCACGGGATCAACGGTGAGGTTCGGAATAAATACCTGGGGATAAACGGGGAAGCCGCTCAAAACACCCTTATCGTCCGCTATCGCTACGACTTTAATGGAAAAATCAATCTCCGGTTTAAGTACTCTTTTTGATTTAGCGGCGAATACTTTTTCGCTGATGTCCAATACTGTTCCGTCGCCCAGTTTGTTCAACAGTTTTTCAACAGTTTCGTGCCGCTTGCTTTGGCGCCAAAAACCGTTAAAATCGCCAATAGTCCAAGTATTGATTTTTCGCAGCAGGCCAGCATCGCGGGAATCCGGAAGAGAGCCGGCCAGATACCCCGTTACATCGAACGATTGCACGTTCTTGCCGCTCAGAGCTTCCCACAGAGCCACTCCAGCAAATCCGTTGACCTGGGCATGAAGGGCCTTGACCGGCATGGATAGTTTGAGAACGGTACCGATTAACTCCGTTACATAAACGCGCAAGACGCTGGTAAGCACCATGGCCCAAGGCAGGCCAACTTGTGCGGAGAGGTCGGCCGTGTTTTTGTTTAAAAGAGGGTATTCGAATAACGCTTCAATTTGGTCCAAAGCATTAAAAATATTGCCCCATCTCGAAAACGCTGGAATTTTAGTGCCCGAATAGGGCATCGTTCCGAAAAGTGGAATTACCTCTTCCAATATTTTTTTACAGTTGTTCTTAATGAGAGACGGTAATCGAAAAGGGTTCTCGGGCAGCAAGGGATCGCTTTTTTTCGACGGGTTTTCAGGGAAAACCCGGTGCGTTATTTCGCCATAAAGTTTTTCTGCCAACCCCGGGATTATAATAACATCGGAAGGTTTATTCGAGGCGGGGAACCAGCCCAGCAGCAGGGTTTTGCCTCGGTTCGGGTTTGCCAGGAGGGGGAAAAAAGTGGGGTAGGCATCGCGCAATGCACGCTGGATATTATCGGCCGAAAGCAAGGTGCGGTTTTCCTTCAGGCGAGAGTCCAGCCGATCAAAATACCGTTTATATCGTCCAAGGGCTTTTTGTTCTTTTTCACTAGACTTTTTAGTTCCGGTTTTTGCAGCAGCTGCGACTGGCCGCCAGGCATCGGAAATCAAAAACCGCACGGCCAGGCGGCCGAAATCCTGAGTATGCATCGTTTTTGTCGGTTTCGAATAGGTCTCCAGGGACATTTTTTTGAGTATATCCTCCCCTACGAGTTGCTTCAGGCTACCCTCCTTTAGGCCTTCGAACAGATCGATCACAGCATCGTGTAGCAAAAAGCGCAGCGTGGTAAGATCGTTCTGGTTAAAGTCGATGACCGGCCAGTTGTGCTTTTTGACATAATTGGACTGGTCGCTGTAGTTAAAAAAATGATAAGCCTCATCGAGCAGGCTTGCCGGATAAGTTTCCGCTATAAATCTCGGCATTTGAGCGTCGAACAACTCGATACCCGGTCGGGATTTCAAGTTCCCGGCGCCGGCGTCGCTCCAATCATCTGCCTTCCTATTCTCCCGGAGTTTCAATACCTGTAACTTCGGCAATTTTGGATCTGGCGAGGACTTGGCGTCGGGCTTTTGCGGATTTGTTTTGCCCATGCTGTGAAATCGTTGTTGAAAAAATTGAAGGCACGTTTGCTATGTCGAAGGCGACACTGGGAAAGAGTTGTTGAACACTGGCAAATCAGCATTTTCCTGTAAGTAAATCAGAGAGGTTGGAAGTACATATTCCCAGGGCTTCCCGTCTGGGCTAGCACCTTGATATTCGTCTGTTTGGTTGCGCACCTCCTCGTACAAGGGCAGGAATAGTGGGTCGCCAATCACAGGCACGTCCCCTCCGTTCCAGAGTTCGCGGGTAAGCAGGAACTGCGTGACGGCCCCTTCATAAGATGGCTTCACAGGCACGAGCACCCGGGCATACCCGGCGCGCAAGAAATTGACGAAAAGCGGGTCGCCTGGCTCGTTGTCGACATGGTCGTAGTTTTCCATCCACTTGTCGCGGGCTGCGTAGAAGTAGGGGTATAACAAGTAGGAAATGTTGTGCCACTCGAAGGCTTGTTCGAGGAATTGTACGGCCCGGCCTTTTTTGCGCGCCAGCTCAATATCGATGGCAGGGAAAACATGACAGGGAGTTTCCGACACCTCGGCACATTTACTCTTATCTACAGTGGCGCCCAACACTTTTTTGATGCGCTCCATAGGATAACTTATTGGCTTGTCCTGTAGTAATTCGCCGTCGCTTGCGTCTGCGTCGAATTCCTTGGCAAACAGGGTAATCGAGTGTTTTTTGAGCTCTTCCTTGATGATGTCCTTGTTTATTTCAGGGTTCTTCCCCTTTATGACAATCGCGCTGTCTTCTTCTTTTTGCTTTTTTTGGTCATTGAAAGTAGCCAAATCAGTAGCGCAGTCTGCCGTTCTTTGTGCATCCAGTGTACGGTACTTATCCCAGATCGTTTTATGGATTTCTTGTTGCCAAGAGGAAACCAATTCTGGAATAGGGTATTGGTGTATATGTATTACGGCGTAAAAACAGCGGCACCAGGAGGAAGTCACATTTATCGTGACGGTAGGTTCAGTGCGGGAGTCTGCGGTGAAATCAGGTACTGTTATTAGATCGAGGTCCTTATCATTCATTATCCCGACGTCATAGGGGCCGAAGGTATCGGTGCCTTTCGTTATGGAAATAACGCCAGTATCGCCCGGCCAGCCTCCACCGATTCTTCGATAGGTATTGGTGAAAATTTTGATTGAGAAAACTGCTTTACAGCCTGTTTTCAAGGTGACCGTGGCTGTTTTTTGTCCGCTGTCTTTTTTGTCATTCAAAAAAGCCGTATTGTCCAGACTTGCTTTTTCCGCTCCGTTGAGAGCCGGCATGCCGCTGTTTTGATCGATATTGTCGAATTGCGCCTGGTCGCTGATTCGTCCCGAAGTCAGGATTTTCGGATCGGATGGTGTGTCCGCTTCGAGTTCACAGGGAAAGGGCGCAAGGTTAGTTAATTGATAGCGCTTTCCTATCTCGGTAAAATTGGCTTTAGTAACTTGGTCGGCGTTCGTAATTTCGTCGGGTAGCGGCACGGGTGGACGAGTGCAATTGAAAACGGCCTCTGCGCTGAAAAGGCGTTTGTTTAACATGGCCATCTTATAAAATTCTCCAGGTTCCGGAATTAGGAATTCGAACATCACCCGCTCTCCATAATTAAATACTTGAGCTTTGTACCGCTTGTTGAGATAGCGGTAAATGCCTGTGACGTGCTTGTCTTTCCCTTTATTGTCAATTCCGTGTCGGTTGGTTTCTTCCACCTCACTAAGACGACGGGTAGTGCGCAGTTCACGGGTGCGTTGGGTGATTTTTTCCGCCGAGCGATTTACAATGTCGCGTGCAAAGTTGGAGGCGTTGCGCGTGGATTCTTCCGAGCTGCGATTGTAGGCAAATCCAACATTGGCCGTGGCTTCAACCATGGGGCCGTGATAAGTCGCCGTGACGCCGGCATTCAAATTGAGGTCGCTTTTGATGGTCTCTTGGGTTTCTTTTTGCATTTCCATGTGGTCGGTGCTCTCCAGGTTGCGTGTATTTTCTCGGGTAAGTTCTTGCTCGTCCGAAGTAAATGTTTCGATCGTGTCGAGCCTCCGGTGTATCCGTTCCCTATTTTCGCCCCGGAGGACATTTTCAACGTGCGCGATTTCACCCATTTCGTAACCGATGAGAATTTGTTTGACGATCTTCAAATCGCCTTTCCCGATTGCTCGTATATTATTGAAAGGAACCAAGTAATGTTGTAAGCGAGCAAAGATCGAATGTATTATGGGCTGTGCGCTAAACAAAGCTAACAGATCGGCTTTGTTCTTTATGTAAGGCTGGGTTACCCAGGGACCGAGTTCGACGAAATCCATCAGATCGGTATCGGATGCTTGGGGAAGTATATCGTACAAGCCTTTCCGCAGTTCGGCAAGAGCTTTCCGACGTATTTGCAGGTCGGTGCCAGATTGGCTTGTATACAAATATTTAGATAACCATACTGGTAATGGGAAGCATCCTTTTCGACGTAGCGCTTCTTCAAAGTCAGAGGCAAAATCATCGTATCCAAGATATTCGATGACATGAAGTGTCTGCAATTGCCGGGTGATGTGTTCCAGATTGACGGGGAAGCGGCGTTTGGCCATATACAGGCAGTAGAGCAGCTCGAACAAATCCGCCTTGATTTGCTTGAATTCCGGTGTATTGCCCGATGCAGTGACTCTTCCTTGTTCGTCAATAATGTGTTCAAATACAAAAGCCGAAAGGTCGGGCAGACCCAGGGCTTTTTGCAATTGACGAATCAACAACTTTTTATCGAAATTGGCCAGGTGACTTTCAATTACTTGAGCCGCGAGGTCAAGTTTTTCTGTAAAAGAATTGCTAAATCTGAAATAATACGTGACTTCGTCATTTCCGCTTTTTTCTGAAAAGCAATACTGCGACGAATTGGGCAGACCCAGTATACGGGCATCATTGCAACCGACGGTCACTTTGTAGCCAAAGCCCGCAAATTCCAGCACCTCACTGATGATGGTAGCAGAGTCTTTTTTCTGGCAAAAAACATCATCGAAAACTTTTTTTCCGATGAGAGAATCAGCTGACAGATCGCGGTCTGAAAGTTGATATAGGTTTTCCAATAAGTAGATAAAATTATCTCGGATGTATCGTCGGTATACATTTTTATCCGACGGTGTCCGGGGAGCACGAAGCGCCATGAAGCGAAACAGATCGAAAGACAAAGGGCCATCCATAATAATAAGATTTTATGATGTTATTTCAAATTTGACAATCATTTAATTGTTGGAGCAGTTTTGAATCCGTTTTCATTCCTAATGTTAAGGTGGTGTTTTTTAATATGCGATAACTGTGGCATGGACGACGTGCCGCCTTCCCTCGTCATTTCTTAGCCATGAGGCGGCATGTACGACCATGCGGAGTTAGCGGCTTTTCTGTTTCGACAACGCCTACCTGGCTATTCAAGTGACTTTTGACTATCGTTGCGTTCGTTGTTTTTCTATGATACCTGGTTCTCGTAGCGCGCGGTTTTTCTATGCTGCTCGTCTGTCACTTTTGTCATTTTCCTGGGCGTTCCTATTTATCTATTTTTCAGTGATGTATCAAAGTCCTGCTTGGCTATTTTTGCATCAACGTATCCCACTGCCGCTTGGCTATTCTCTTTTTTTTAAGCCTCCGCTGGTTTTCTAACAACCCTCTTTTTGCCGCTAACGGTTGGCTTGCTGCCGTGCCGCCGTGCGTTGGGTTTGCGGGCTGGCTGTTCGGCGGCATGGACAGCAAGCCGTTGTGTGTGCCCGGCATGTGCACCAAGCCTAACAAAGGTAAGGCTTACGCTTGAACAATACAAGCGTCCCTGGCAGGTGGAAGTCCTGTACTGGCAAGTTGCCCAAGCCAGTTAGTAAGCCGCAAGGGCGTACGTTGCG
>JAEUUQ010000309.1 GCA_016787505.1 Saprospiraceae bacterium
GCCGCAGACAAAGGTGGTGCATCTCACCCACATGATTAACTGGAACGGCCAGATTTTGCCGGTAAAAGAAATTGCCCGCGAGGCCCGCAAGCGCGGCATCGAGGTGCTGGTGGACGCCGCCCATACCTTCGCCCATTTCGATTACAAAATTCCCGACCTGGAGTGCGACTATTGGGGCGCGAGCCTGCACAAGTGGTTATGCGCGCCATTCGGCAGCGGTTTGCTCTATGTGCGCAAAGAAAAAATCAAAAACCTGTACCCCCTGCTCGCCGCCGGCGACCCCGAAAGCGAAGATATCCGCAAGTTTGAAAACCTGGGCACTCGCTCGTTTGCTATCGAACAGGGTATCGGCCAGGCTATCGACTTCCACCAGATGATCGGCGCCCAGCGCAAGGAAAACCGCCTGCGCTACCTCAAAAATTATTGGGCTGAACAGGTGCTCGAACTACCCGGCGTGAGCCTGGGCACTTCGCTGAAACCTGGTTTTAGCTGCGCCATAGGATTGCTTCAAATAGAAGGCAAAACGCCGGAAGAAGTAGGCCGCTACTTGTTTAACGACTATAAAATCCACACTGTACCCATTGTGTGGGAGAATATTAAAGGGCTTCGCATTACGCCTAATGTATATACTACTACTAAAGATCTCGATGTACTGGTAGCGGCTGTGAGGAAGTTGGTGAAGCCGTAAGTCCGTTGTCCGTTCTCCGTTGTCCGTTCTCCGTTGTCCGTTCTCCGTTGTCCGTTGTCCGTTCTCCGTTGTCCGTTCTCCGTTCCTTATCTTTGCTAATTACTCTTAAACAGAGAACAGAGAACAGAGAACAGAGAACAGAGAACAGAGAACAGAGAACAGACATCACCTAAACCACTGCTCCAACGACTGCCCGAAAGCTGCATTGGGCAAATTCACCTTCAGCAACATAGCCAAAGTTGGCGCGATATCGGCTACGGCTACTTTCTGGCTGGTGTGGCCTGCCGGGATACCTTTTCCGTACCAGAGCAGCGGCACGCGGCTGTCGTAGTTATACGGCGAAGCGTGCGTAGTACCGGTAGCCTGCCAGCTCATTTCGATCCAGCCGGGGTGCAAAATCACGGCTAAATCGCCGGAGCGCTGAGGGTGATAGCCGCGTTGTACACGCTGCATGACTGGTTCGGTGGCGTTGTAAGCACTGAGTTGTGCGGCCGTAGCTACCCTGCTTACGCCGTCGAGGTTCATCAGGTATTCGGTGAAAGCGCGGCTTACCGTTTCGCGGTCGAGCTTGGCGGCGCTAAGAGCCGCGTGGTCGAAATACAGTTGCAAATTGTCGAAAGCCAGCACCAGTTCGCGACGGAAACGCTTTTTGCTGAACAATTGCAGGCTATCAGCGCTTACCTTGAAATTGCCCACCCGGTATTTTCTATCACTGAGGTAATTGTGATTATCTGCGGCCGCGTGGTCGGCGCTGAGAAAAACCAGGTAGTTGTCTTTGCCGATCAACGAATCCAGGTAAATCAAAAACGAGGCGATATCGCGGTCGAGGCGCAGGTATTGGTCAGCCACTTCTACTGCTCGTGGGGCGTACATATGGCCGATGTAATCAGGCGTGGAAAGGCTTAGCGTGAGCATATCGGTGTGCGGGCCTTGTCCTAAGCCTTCACCTGCTATTGCCGCGCGGGCAAAATCGAAAGAAAGCGTATTGCCGGCGGGGACGCTACGCACCAGGTCGGAGTTATATTTGTCGCGAAATTGGGTTACCCTGTGAGGGAATACCGGTTTTTCTTCGCCTTTAAACAGGCCTTCGTAGGGCGAATTGTCGACATCGCAGACGGCTTCGTAATCGCTCGAGGGGCGCAGCAGCGTCCAGTCCTGGTTGAGATATTGGCTGGGCAGTTCTTTTTTATTAAAATTTTTCACCCATTCCGGCAGGTCATTCAAATAATAAGTCGACGAAATAAAATTTCCCGTCGGACCGTCGAACCAATAGGCTGCGTTGGCCAGGTGGCCGGCGGAGAGGATGGCCCCGCGATCTTTGAGAGCAATGCCGATCACCTTCGACTGAAAGTTGCTGTGCAGGCGCAGTTCGTCGCCGATCGTTGTGGCCATCATTCGGCGGGGCGACATTTGGCCGTTGTTGGAGGGGCTGCCCACCGTTTGCACTGTTTTGTCTTCGGCGCAATACACGGTTTTTCCTTCTTTACGGTCGAACCATTCGTTACCTATAATACCATGTACAGCCGGGTTGGCGCCCGAAAAAACGTGCGCATGGCCGGGGCCGGTCACCGTAGGGGCGTATTCATAATGCGCATTATCGAAAGAATAGCCTTGTTGCACCATTCGCTTAAAGCCGCCGTCGCCATACAGCTCCCAAAAGCGGGTAATATAATCCTGCCGCATTTGGTCGACCACAATGCCCACCACTAGCTTGGATTGTTGGGCAAAAAGCGACATAGTGAACAGTGTGCCAAAGGTTAAGATCAACAGTTTTCTCGTGCGCATGTTTATTTGTATTTAAATAAGCGGGTAAAAATAAGTCGCTTAAGTTAAGCCCGGAAACGAATGGGGTTAAAGGATTGTAAAACAATAAAATTTTTTTAGCCCGAAAACTTGTGCAAAAAACACAGGTCGTTTACCTTTGCCACGCTTCAGCAGCCACTGTAGCTCAGTCGGTAGAGCAACGCATTCGTAATGCGTGGGTCGGCGGTTCGAGTCCGCCCAGTGGCTCCAAAAGGCTCCTTCGATCGAAGGGGCCTTTTTTTGTTTCCCGCGGCTGAAGCTTCTTGTTTCCCGCGGGATGAACTTTTTCCTTTCTGATCGCTGCAATTCTAACGAAATCTCACCATATTTGAGCGACTTTAAAGCTCTTGCATTTTATTTGCCAATTACTCTATTTTTATATCAAAAATTTGCGAAAAACCTATGCACAACGAATTACAGTTCCTCGACTATTCCGTTTTCCTGATCTACTTCATAGTGGTATCGGGATATGGGTACTGGATCTACCGGCGCAAGCGCCAGGCGGAGGCTAGTTCCAAAGACTTCTTTCTGGCAGAAGGAGCGCTTACCTGGTGGGCTATCGGCGCTTCGCTGATTGCATCCAACATCAGTGCAGAGCAATTCATCGGCATGTCGGGGTCTGGTTTTGCCATGGGTCTGGCCATTGCATCTTATGAA
>JAEUUQ010000319.1 GCA_016787505.1 Saprospiraceae bacterium
CCTCCATGCGGGCGACGTCATTACGGCTACCGCTACGGAAGAACACCTGGGGCACAAAATTGCCATTTACCGGGTGGAGGTGGTTAATCAACACAACCACCGCATCGCGATTTTTAAAGGCACGGTTTATCGCACGTCGAAGACCTGGTAGAGGGAACGACTTTGGGACTGTGCGACTCTGCGATCCAAGCCGTTCGTTGAGCGGAGCCGAAACGAACAGCCAAGCAGGATAAGCGGAAACCACTGCACTACATTTTTTGTATTTAAATAACAAAAACAACCAGCCAATGAAAAATGCAATTCTGACCTCCCTGGTTATCCTGCATGCAAGCACTATGGCTTACACGCAAACTGTTGACCCCGTCAAATATTTCGAATTTCTCAACAACGAGCACGTAGCCATCGTGTCAAAAAGCCTCGAGTATGTACAACACTCGGTGCATAGTGACGATATGGCAGGTGTGGAGCGCAAACGGGTAGAGCTGATCAATCAGATCAGCCTGGCTACCACAAACGTAAACAATCGCCCCAGCGACAAAGCCACGGCCCAGCTAAAAGCCGATATGCTCAGCGTATTAAACGGCTATCAGGAAGCCTTCCGCAACGAATTTAGCACCTTGCTGCAACTGAAATTGGAGAGCAACAACTCTTTTGAAGCGATGCAAAAATACCTCGACGCACAGGACGCCGTCGAAAAAAAACTGGCAGCCGCCGCAGACCGCTTTCTGCAGGCGCAAAAAGAATTTGCAAAGAAAAATAATATCCTTCTGGTTGAAAGCGACCGCAATAGCGAAATCAATCAGATCAACCGGCTTAACAATTACCACCGGGCCGTTTTCCTGCGCTATTTCCGGCTATCTAAGCGCAACGCCGCCGTACTTGACGCAATGAGCAAACAAGACGTAAAACTCATGGAAAAAGAACGCGTATTGCTGCTCGAAGAATCTAAGCAGGAATTAAAATCGCTGCAACTGATGCCCGCCTTTAACGGCGATACGGAGTTCAGGGATGCCGTAGTTAATTTAGCTTCTTTCTTTAAGGATATGGCCGAAAACGATTTCGCAAAAGTAGTAGCCGCACTCCGCAAAAAAGAAATGACCCAAGACGACGTAGACGCATACAACAAAGCCGTGGATCGCTTCAACAATGAATCGGGAGCTCTGCTAGAGAATTACAACCAGACATCTGACAAACTTTTCAAGAAAAACGTACCCAAACCGGCTATCGAGACCAAACAGATTTAATACCAGCTTCCTGACATATCCAAGATAGTTGGCTGGCATGGCCCGCACCTGTGTCGTAATTTTGGGGAATCATACTAAACGGTGAACCCCCGGAAACCGGTCCGGAAGCTATGAAAACTATTTCGATTGCGGATTTTGGATTGCGGAATGCGGATTAATCAAGGAAAAATCCGAAACCCGAAATCCGAAATCCAAAATCGAAAAATAACTTTTTGCTAACAGAAAAATATCCTCTTCCTGCGTTGTAAAGCTGATTATTCATCAAAACAACGCAACATGTACAAATTTTTCGCAACCTTTCTGATATTTGTAGCAGGCCTGAGTGCATGCACAACTGCCCAAATTCAGCAAACCCTCGATAATGTATTAAGCGATACCCCACTCACCGACGCAGAGGTAGGCGGTGGCTTGAAGGAAGCCCTCAATATCGGCATCGGCAAAGGGGCTGATCTTTTGTCGCAAAAAGACGGCTATTTCAAAAGTTCCTACAAAATTTTACTTCCGGCCGAAGCCCGCAAAGTAACAGACAGGCTCAAAAACGTGCCCGGCTTTTCTAACGTAGAGAATATTATTTTGGAAAAAATAAACCGCGGCGCTGAAGACGCGGCCCAAAAAGCCAAACCTATTTTTGTCACGGCCATCAAAAACATGAGCTTCCAGGACGCGATGGGCATTCTCATGGGAAACACTGACGCCGCTACCCGCTACCTGGAACGCACTACCTATAATCAACTGTACCAGGAATTTAACCCCGTTATCGCCCAATCGCTCGATAAATTCGAAGCCCGCAAATATTGGTCGGACGCCGTCAATACCTACAATAAAATCCCGCTGGTGGAAAAAGCCAATCCAGACCTCGGCGACTATGTGACCAAAGAAGCATTAAAAGGATTGTTTTCTATGGTGGAAAAAGAAGAAATCAATATCCGCCGCAACGCAGCCGCCCGCACTACCGACCTGCTTCGCAAAGTGTTCGCCAAACAAGACAAATAAAGTTTGTCGAGCCTCAAACTTGTTTCCACTGTACTAATTGTAATTCGTCATTCGTCATTCCCACTTTGGCCAGCCTCTAACTTGAACGCCTGGTAGCTTTGATCGGGCCGAATGTAACTGCCCGCAATCATAGCTACCAGGCTTACCAGCCCTCCTATTATTATCGAGGGGACTTCCGTGCCCTGCCACTCACAAAGGAGCCAGGCGGACATCCCTGCGATAATAGCAGATAAAGCCCCCGCATTTGAGGCTTTTTTCCAGTATATTCCCATCGTAAGTGGTATAAAAAGCGATACCAGACTGAGCGAAGACGATTGCCCTACCAATTCGTAGATATTGGTATTTACGCTTGCCATCAATGCCGAGCAGCCCGCCACTGCTACCACTGAAAATCGCATGACCTGCAACAGGCGCTTGTCAGTAGTGTTGCGCAGATAAGGACGCACCAGATTCTCCCCAATGATTGTAGCCGGCGCTAATATAGCACCCGAGGCCGTACTCAGTATAGCAGACAACAAAGCGCCGAAAAACATGATCTGTATGAGTAAGGTACCGTGCTTTAATACCATTACCGGCAACATCAATTGCTCGTTTTCAACGCCGCCCAGTTCTCTTAGATCTGGATAAAGCGCCTTACCACACAACGCGATAAACAAGGGGATCAACCCAATACTGAGGTACATCGCGCCGGCCACATAAGACGAAATGACCGAGGTGCGGGCGCTTTTGGCCGACATCACCCGCTGGAATACGTCCTGCCCCGGTATCGACCCCAATCCAATGGTTATCCATGCCGCGATGTATTCGAGAAAGGGAATGGGTTTAAACTCGGGAATCATATTAAAAAAGCCTTCTGGCTGCTGTGATAATACCTCCGACACTCCGCCGGCTTGATTGCCCAACTGGAAAGCCAGCAATAAAAGCCCGGCAATAATCATGATGGTTTGTACAAAATCAGTAACCGATACCGCCCACATCCCGCCGATATAGGTATAAATCACCACGATTATCGTACACACCGCAATGCCAATGTGTAGATCGATGCCTCCCAATACCTGTAATATAATGGCCATAGCTACCAACTGTGCAGCCACCCAACCAAAAAACGAGGGCACCATAAAAAGGGCCGAAAACAACTCGGTTGTGCGGCTATAGCGCAGCTTGAAAAAGTCGCTGAAGGTGAGAATATTCAGCTTGTAAAGCGGTTTGGCAAAAAAAGCCCCCACTAGTACCAGGCAAAGCGCCGCCCCAAAAGGATCTTCGATAACCCGAAGCAATCCTATCGGAGCGCCTTCTTCATCAGCTATAAATTCGGAAGAGGCGCCCATCACCGTCTCCGACCCAAACCAGGTAGCAAACAAGGCACAAGCCGCAATAAACATGGGCAGGCGCCGGCCTGCAATGACAAAATCCTGTGTCGTTTTTACCTTTTGAGCAGCCCACCAGCCGATTAATAAGGTAGCAAGAAGATATATCGCAATGAAAATGATCAAGGTCAGGTGTTCGGTGGGTGTCGTATGCATTAGTGGGCGAACTTTGGGCTATGATGAATTTTTTTTATACGAATTTCCAAAAATACAGCTCATTTTTGATCTGCCAACACTATATTTTTCATAGGTTGCGTTCTAATTGAGGTGTATTGTTGAATTAATGAAAATCACTCTGCCTATTGAGATTAGTCATTAGCATTTGGAACGCTACTGCCTATCTTGCCCATAGAATTTCTCAGATTAATGGTTGCACTAAAAATAGCTGAATATGAACGTCCTAGCGCCTATTAAAACACTAATGTCCACCCACTTGCTTACCGTGGCTCCTCAAGACAAACTCACCACGGTACAGGAGATATTTAACGCGCACAATATCCACCATATTCCGGTAGTACGCTATAAGGAGATGGTGGGGCTGATTAGCAAAACCGACTTTTTGTTTTTTGTGAGGGGTTTCTCGCGAAACGAAGAAGACCGGCTGGTGAACGAAGCCCGCCTGCGCGCTTATACTGCCGAAGATATCATGACTACAGGGTTGGCCAAACTCTCTCCCGACGACCGCATCAATGTGGCACTGGAGATCTTTAAAGTGAACCGCTTCCACGCCATTCCCGTCGTTGACGATCAGGAGGAGTTGGTGGGTATTATCACTACGTTTGATATCATTAAAGCATTGGCCGAAGAACCTATTTCGCCCGACCAAATCCTGGCTAACCCGGTCAATTAATTACGCATAGTCCCAATACTGCAGCCTTTGCTGCAAAACCGTGAGGCGGTACTCTATCAGGGTATCGCCTTGCGTTTATTACCATTTTTTTTATATTTGTTCTTGTTACTTTGCTAACTATGCCCCGTCATAATAGCAATCTTTTCCATCAACTAAAACGATTTGAGATGAAATTGAAATTTGTGCTGACTTTAGCCGTCGCTATCTTGTTTACCGGTCTGGCTTCTGCCCAACAAGACACGGCGCCTGCAAAAGAAAAAAAGGAAACTACCGATACAAAGGCAAAAACTAAATTGGACAAGCCCTTGAAGGATAAATCGGGCAAAGAAGTAGATAAAGCGCCTGGAAAAGGAAAATCTGCAGACGCCAACCAAAAGTCGAACAATGGCAAAACCTACGGCAAACACAAAGGCGATATGAAGGGCAAAGAGCACGGTAAAAACCGCGCAGAACAAGCCCACCAGAAAAAAGGAGCCAAGTCAGAGATGAAATCGAACAAGAAAGAGGTGAAAGTGGAGAAGAAGGCTGCTATAGAAGCGGAAAAGGCTAAAAAGAAGCCTGCTAAAAAACAAAAGCCATCCACAGAAGACAACAGCAATGAGCAATAACAGGGAAAATTGAACATACCAGGAAAACAATAAACAGGGGGTTATGTAAATCATTTCAATTTACATAACCCCATTTTTTTTCTTATTTTACCCCAAAAACAACCGCAATGGCAACACCAACTAACAGAAGGCATGCCCTCAAAACACTGGCGCTCGGCGCTACCGCGCTGGCTATTAATAGTCCCAACCTGATAGCCCAATCCTCTTCTTCAACTTTACCCGCTATGTGGAAAGGCCGTATCAATCACTCCGTCTGCCGCTGGTGCTACAACGATATTCCCCTGGAACAATTCTGCCAGGCTGTAAAAGACCTGGGCATCCCGGCTATCGACCTCATCGGTCCCAAGGAATGGCACGTACTGCAAAAGTACGGCCTCTATTCTTCGATGTGCAACGGCGCCGAGATCAGCCTTACAGAGGGCTGGAACGACCCGCAATACCACAACACGCTACTCAAAAATTATAGCGAGATTATTCCGCTTGTCGCTAAAAACGGCTATAGCCAGATTATTTGCTTTAGCGGCAACCGAAAGGGTATGGACGACGAAACCGGCCTGAAAAACTGCGTGACCGGCCTTCAAAAACTCATGCCTCTTGCCGAAAAATACAAGGTAACTGTGGTTATGGAGCTCTTTAACAGCAAAATAGACCACAAAGATTATATGTGCGATAAAAGCGCCTGGGGCATAGAACTGGCAAAACAGCTGGGTTCCGAGCGGTTTAAATTGCTTTACGATATCTACCATATGCAGATCAACGAAGGCGATATCATCCGCACGATTCGCGATTTTCACCCCTATTTTTCGCATTACCATACCGCCGGCGTACCGGGCCGCCACGAAATTGACGAATCCCAAGAGCTCAATTACCCAGCTATTATGCGCGCTATTGCCGATACCGGCTTTAAAGGCTACGTGGCACAGGAATTTATCCCAACCCGTGATGACAAAATCGGCGCATTGCGCCAAGCTATCGAAATTTGCGATATTTAGGATTCCTTTACGGTTACTAAACCTCGGAGGTTTAGTAACCGTGCCTGGATCGCACAGTCCTAAAGTCCTAAAGTCGTAAAGTCTAAAATATGGAGCCCATCAGCGTATTCGATATGCTCAAAATCGGCGTGGGGCCGTCCAGCTCGCATACGCTGGGCCCCTGGCGCGCCGCCCAGCGTTTTGTCAAAGAACTGGAAACCCTCGCCCAATTTGACCACACCGCCCACGTGAGCGTACACCTGTACGGCTCGCTGGCGCTCACCGGCAGGGGCCACGGCACCGATATTGCCGTTTTACTGGGATTGGCCGGCGAAGACCCCGAAACTATCCCCACCCAAAGGGTGCAAAGCCTGCCGCATGAAGTCGCTCTTGACAAACAACTCTTTTTGGGCGGCCGGCGGCCTGTATCTTTCGACCCCGCTACTTCTATCTTTTTTCACTTTTCAGAATGCCTGCCTTTTCATGCCAATGGGCTGGTCTTTCAGGCTTACAGTGCCGACAACATGCTTATTCACGAAGCCACCTTTTATTCTATCGGTGGAGGGTTTGTGGTCAAAGAGGGCGAAACAGGCCAATCCGAAGGCGTTAAGCTTCCCTTCCCCGTCAATTCGGCAGCCGAATTGTCGCAACATTGCCTCACGGAAGGCGCCACGATCTGGGAAATCGTACTCGAAAACGAAAAAACCTGGCGTAATCCCGCCCGGGTAAAAACCGACTTGCTGCGCATTTGGGGAGTGATGAAGCAATGCATGTACGAAGGCTGCCATACGCACGGGGAACTACCCGGCGGACTGCATGTGAGCCGGCGGGCCGCTTCGATTAATAGCCGCCTGCTGGGTTCGGCCACCTACCGCGATGCCGATGAATGGATCGCCTGTATCAAATCAAAGGACTACGATTTTTCGGGCACCGGCAAATGGATAAGCTGTTTTGCCATGGCCGTCAACGAAGTAAACGCCAACTTCGGACGCATCGTCACGGCCCCCACCAACGGCTCGGCGGGCGTCATTCCGGCGGTGTTGATGTATTATATCTGCTTTTCAGGACACTGTAAAGGAGAGGACGACATCGTCAAGTTCCTCATGATCGCCGGCGAGATAGGCAGCATTTTCAAAAAAGGCTCTACTATTTCTGCTGCCATGGGTGGCTGCCAGGCCGAAATCGGCGTGTCCTCGGCCATGGCCGCCGCCGCCCTCACCGAGCGGCTCGGCGGCAGCATAGGACAGGCCCTGATGGCCGCCGAAATCTCCATGGAACACCACCTGGGCCTCACCTGCGACCCCATCGGCGGACTCGTACAGGTGCCCTGCATCGAACGCAACTCTATGGGCGCCATGAAGGCTATCACCGCCGCCAATATCGCCCTCGAAAGCGACCCGCAAAAAGCCCGCGTGACCCTCGATGCCGTGATCAAAACGATGTGGGAAACCGCCCAGGATATGCACACCAAATACAAGGAAACCTCACAGGGCGGGCTGGCGGTGCATATTCCGATTATTGTGCCGGAATGCTAATATGGATTATAAAACTGCTGACTGCCGACTGCTGACTGCTGATCGCTAACCCTTGCGATATAAATTGGTATGCTGCAGATATTGGAAAACCGCATCCGGCACCAAATACTGCACCGATTTGCCTTTGAGCAGGCACTCGCGGATATAACTGGCCGAAATATACATAACAGGAACATCCAATACCTTGACGTTGGGATGGTCGACCAGGGGGCCGGTTTCCACCCCGGCTCGCTCGTACACATAAATCTCATAATCGCGCAGCAGCACTTCGTAGTTTTTCCACTTGTGCAGCGTGGCCAGGTTGTCGCCGCCCATGATCAGCACAAATTGCTTGTTGGGATGTTTTTCGCGCAAATAGGCCAGAGTATCGACCGTATAAGAGGGTTTGGGCAGGTGGAATTCTATATCGGAAGCCCGAAGCAGCGGATTGTCTCCGATGGCCAGTCTGACCAGGTGCAGGCGGTCGTGGTCGCGCGCCAGGGTTTGCTTGGGTTTGAGCGGGTTGTGGGGCGACACCACCAGCCACACCTCCGACAGATCGGTTTGCGTGGCCATATAATTAGCAATAATCATATGCCCCACATGTACAGGGTTGAAAGAGCCGAAAAACAGGCCTATTTTTCCGCTCATAGCGCTATTGTTCGAGGAGAGAATCGGGCAGTTCTTCCATCCATTCTTCTTCTATCGGATCCTCATCGGGTGCGTCGATCAACCACTTGCCGCCCATTTTGATCAATACAAATTCAGTTTCGTATTCTTCGAATTCGTCTTTAAGCATGCACAAGCAATAAGCGGTATCGCTCACTTCCCGGCAAGTCAGTTGCAGGAATTCCGTGTGGAGCAACGTAGAATCCTGGGGTTCGGAAGCGATCAACTCGGCCATACCAGACAGGATAGCCTGGTGACGGGGCGTGCTGAGTGCCTTGGCCTGTTCAAACTGGTTGTTATCGTAATAGCCCTGAAATTGCCGCACCACCTCCTCGGGTTTGAGGGGCTTTTCAGCTGCCTGCTCCTGTGAAGGTTGCTCATTTCGACAAGCCGCTAACAGCAAAACCAATAACAAAACTGTATTTATTTTTACCATAAGAATTGTAGATCAACTCTGTAATAGACTATTAGACTATCGGACTATTGGACTGTAAGCACTAATAGTCCAATAGTCTCAAAGTCCAATAGTCCTCCATCAACTTCCCAACATAACCGGCATCACCAGCATAAGAATCTCCTGGCCCGGCGTTTCTTCTACAGGAAGCAGAATACCTGCGCGGGTGGGCCCCGACAACTCGAGTTTCACCTCGTCTGTTTCCAGTACGCTCAGCATTTCTATCAGGAATTTGGCATTAAAGCCGATCGTCACTGCTTTCCCGTCATACACGCAGGGCATTTGCTCAGTAGCCTCGTTGGAGAAGTCGAGGTCCTGCGCAGAAATCGTCAGGCTTCCTTCGCTGATATTCAGGCTAACCTGGTTGGTCGTTTTATTAGCATAAATGGCTATACGCTTCAGCGAATTCTGAAAATCGGTGCGCGACACGGTCATCACATTGGCGTTGTCTACCGGTATTACCGCGTTGTAGTCGGGATATCTCGAGTCTATCAGTCGGCACACCAACTTGGTATTGCCAAAAGAAAAGAAAGCATTGGCTTTGTTGAAAGACATCTTCACTTCTTCACCTGAGGGCAGCGCGCCTTTGAGCAGGTTGAGCGCCTTTTTGGGTACGATAAATGTGGTAGAGACTTCGCTGGCGATATCAGAAAACGTATATTTCACCAACTTATGCGCATCGGTGGCCACCAGGATAATCTTGGAAAAGTCGATCTGGAAATACACGCCGGTCATGGCCGGGCGGAGTTCGTCGGAACTCGTGGCGAATAGCGTTTTGTTGATACCCTGGCTGAGCAATCCAGAAGGCAGGCTCACTGCGTCCACATTATCGGGTTCGGGTATGTGCGGAAAATCCTGTCCGTTTTCGCCCGCCAGCTTATACTTTCCATACGCCGAGGTAATCTCGATACCGAAATTCTCCTCATTCACCACAAACGTTATCGGCTGCTGGGGCAGCGCTTTGAGTGTTTCGAGCAAAATTTTGGCCGGCACAGCCACTGCGCCGTCGCTATCGGCCATCACCTCCATTTCCGTCACTATCGACGTTTCAAGGTCGGACGCGGTAATCGTAAGCCGGTTGTTGCTAATAGCAAATAAAAAATCTTCCATAATGGGCAGAACGGGGTTATTGCCGATGGCGCCCACTGCTAATTGCAACTGCTTGAGCAGCTCGGAAGAAGAAACGCTGAATTTCATAGCTATTTGTTCTTTTATAGGGTAGGAAAATATGTTTTTATGCTACAAAAGTACATTTTGCGTTACATTTTTGCACGCTTATTATTTCACATCTTGTGGAAAACCCATTTTAATG
>JAEUUQ010000320.1 GCA_016787505.1 Saprospiraceae bacterium
GTCTAATTATTCTGAATTCGTTTTTGTTCAGAAGAAGAACTGCTGCTCCTGTTTTCCCGGTTTTTGATGAATTGGTTGCCGAACTTCCAGGTTAGCCGGCAATTGTAGACCGGGGCTTCCCATTTTGAAACGATGTTGAAATCCAGGTTTTCGTAATCGACTCTGCCGTGGAAAAACTTTTGTACAATGCCGTCGCCGTTGAGTTGCAGGCGCAGGCGTTTGTCGAAAAACTCTTTTTGCAGGCCGGCGCTTAGACCGTACATTGATTCATGGCGGATGATGCCGTCGAGGCCGGGGCCTTGTATCCAGCCTGAAACTTCGAGCTTCCATTCTTTGGGCAGGGTTACATTGACTTGCAGGAAGCCCGTCACCGACCATTGGTTTTGAAGGTACTCAGCGCTGAGGTACTGGGCGCGATAGTCGTGGTAATACACCATAACGCCGCCATAGCCGGATACAGGTTTGGCGATAAAATCGAGCGGAAAAAACAGGCTGCCGCCGTATTTGATGTATTTATCAAGATTGACATTGGTTTGAAAGGCTTCACCTGTCGTGTCATTTTGTTCGATGACCTCGGTGAGTACATCGCTGGTTACATCATACGACAAATTAAAAAAAGGCTGTTTGCCAAAGGTAAGCGAAGCTTGGGCGCTATGTGTAAGTTCGGGCGTCAAAAAGGGGTTGCCTTTGCTGGAAGTAAGGGGGTCGAGATAAGTAATAAAGGGATTGAGGTCGTAATAACCCGGTCTTTCAATACGGTAGCTATACGCCAGACTCCAGCCCAGTTTGCCTGTAAGCGGAGCTGAAATGCTTACGCTGGGGAAAAGTTTGCTGATATCGAGGTTGACGGTAGAGTCGAGCGTTTCGCTGTAACCGGCGGCCTGAGAGTTTTCATAGCGCAGGCCGACATTGGCCTGAAATTTGTCGCGATTGAGCAACAGGTTGACATAAGCAGCATAGATATCTTCGTCGTAGGCAAAATTATTGGTGCGCAACACATCATTTATCCATTCGCCATTTTGATACAAACTGGCTTTTAGCTCATTATCCAGGCGGGTTGTACTCAGTTTGGCGCCCGTCTGAAATTGCCAGTATTTGTTAATAGGCAATTTATAGTCGAGCTGCCCGGCAAAAATGCGCGTATCAGCAGGTTCTTCGTTGCGGCGATCTTCAAAATCAGCGCCCGTAGTAAGCAGTTCGCTGAAAACCCGGCGCCGGTAGTAGGCATAATTGTAATCCATTGATAATTCATGGCCTGTGGTGTCTATCTTCCAGCGATAAAAAGCGTCAGCGCTATAGGAATTCCAGGAGCGATCCTGTATGTTGTCGGTAGTAAATTGTTCGGTTTCAAAGCCCTCGGGCGTGGTTACCGAAGTAGTGTTTTTGCCGGTACGTGTGTTGGTACTATTAATGTAATTGACAGTGAGGCCTGTGCGATGATTGTCATTGATATCATAATCGGCGCCCAGCCTGAGTGATTGCGTATGGGGATAACTGGGCGTATAGGCGTTTTGTAAATAGTTGCGGTCGGAAAGCCGCCTTACAATGTCAAGACTTTCGTAAGATGTGCGATGGTTATAGCCGCCGGAGGCGCTCAGGTTCCAGGGGCCTGAGCGGTAATTGACGGAAGCGTTACCCCTGTATTTCCAGAGTTCGCCGTAACCCGCACCCAGGGTAATCTGGCCGTTGACGCCTAGCAAGACATTTTTTTTCATAATAATATTAATCACGCCGCCTGTGCCTTCCGCATCAAAAGCGGCGCCGGGTTGGGTGATGACTTCGATTTTGGCAATATTGTCGGCAGGCATATCGCGTAGCAGCGACTCGATGTCCATGTATTTGGTGGGACGGCCGTCAATAAGAATGGTTACCCCTGATTTGCCTGCCATCGACACGCGATCGTTTACCACAATAAGCCCTGGCACCTTTCTCAATACATCGGTAATACTACCGCCGAGCCCGGTCAAATTGCCTTCCACGTTGACCACCAGTCGACCTGCTTGTTGCTCCAACAGCGGCTTTTTGGCGATTACTTCCACCGTTTGCAGTACTTGTGCGGAGGTAGAGAGCTTGACGAGCGGCAATACCTTGTCTTCGTCTTTTTGAATGGTTATTTTTTCTGAATAATAATCATCAACGCCTATACCGGTAGTTTTGATAAAATAATCGCCGGCTTCAACCTTTGGAATGGTGAATTTACCGTCGGCGTCGCTCAATTCCATTTTGACAATGCTCGAATCGGCAGCAGCCAATAGCAATACGTTGATAAATTCGAGCGGATCGTTTTTGTCGGAAATGATTTGTCCTTGGATGGCGCTTTGGGCAACAATAAATGATGAAAAGCATACCATAAATAGACCTGCTACTAGCAAGTGGGCGCATTTGGAACGCATGTAATTGGGTTTTGTGTGATGCTAAAGCGAGCGCCGCCAACTTGGATGTATAAGCCGGCGGCGCGCGATATGAATACAAAGACAATACTAATGAAGGAGGGTTGCATTAATCCAAGACATGCACCTTTATGTTTCCCATCTCCACCTTCGACACCTCCGTCATACCACCGTTTTCAAAGAGGCGGTCAAAGCCGGCTACGTCGCGGGAGTCGCTTGTAGGTTTAAAATTGGCGTAGTCGGCAAAGCGGATGCCGTTGACGGTGCGGGCATTGTAGGCCTGCCGGAAGCGGGCGCCGCCGCCGTCCTCCAGGAAAGAATAGGCCAGGTAATCCATCGTATGGCGCTCGCAATGAATCCAATAGGCGTATTCATCTTCGTGATCTTTGCCGCCTTCTTCGGGGGTAAAGCTGACGCGTATTTTGTAGTAGGGTTCGCCTTTGATCGTCGTTTTGCCGAGGTATTTCTTTTGCACAGCGCGGTCGTTGAGGTAGTAGGGCAGCAGGGCAAAATACACCATAGCATTGACGCCGTTGGCATATTTTGAACTATCGGCAGGGGGCAAAGCGGCCTGCCGGCCGTTGATCTCCCGGTGGAAGCCGACGTTGGTAAGCACGTCTTTGACCGCCCTGCCCAGGCTATCCGCAAAGCTGCGCTCGTAAGCAAAAGAGCCGCCCCGCCGGGTGACTTTTAAGTGGAACTGGCGAAAATCGAATTCAATAAGGCTATTGGAATAAGCCTCTCCGCCATGCGCAGCAATGGCCATGTCAACGATCAACTGACTGCTATCCGCCGCCTGCTGACCGCTAACTGCTGACTGCTGATTGCTGTTCTGTTCTTCCGTCGCCGGGCCGCCACAGGCCCACAGCCATAAAAGAGCCAGGCTCCATGCCATTTTTCTCATGAGCGGTGTAATTTTGGCTATAGATACAGGTTGATAAACCAGGCTTTTGAGTCTTTGTGTACTTTTCGTGTCTTTGTGTTAAAAAAATGGCATGTGTACTCAATTTATTTACCACAAAGGCGCCAAGGGCACAAAGTACCACTAAGACTTGTTTTTGACAATTCGATAGGATACAAAGATAGA
>JAEUUQ010000365.1 GCA_016787505.1 Saprospiraceae bacterium
ACGGGTATTTACATTTATCCCAGCGGGGCGGTGTATATCGGTGAATTTCGAAATGGAGAAATTCAGGGTATCGGTGTTTGTTATTACTCCGACGGCTCCAAATACCAGGGCGAATGGATGAACCGGTATCCCGAAGGCAACGGCACGAAAACCTATGCCGACGGCTCCAAACGAACAGGCAGTTGGAAGCGAGGACAACCAGTTGACGCCGGCGGTAAGATCGTAGATGCTTCGGCCCTGGCAAAAGAAAAATCTAACGACGGCACTACTGTGCAATCGGGTTGCTTAAGCGGCGATTGTGTGAACGGCCAGGGTGTGTTTGCCTATCCCGATGGCAGTCGATACGAGGGGTATTTTCGGAATGGCAAACCCAACGCCGGCGGCACGTTTTTTTATCCCAATAAAGACAAATACGTAGGCAATTTTCGCAACGGCCTCCGCAATGGCAACGGTACGCTCATACAGGCCAACGGCGCCACTACTACCGGTGAGTGGAAAGAAGGCGAATTTGTAGGCAAAGGCGCCACCACGAAAATGGGCTGTATCGAGGGCGATTGCGCCAACGGCTACGGCACTTATGTTTTTCGCGACGGACCCAAGTATATTGGTACGTTTAAAAATCATTTGCCCGACGGCAAAGGCGTGGTGTATTATCCCAACAGCGAGCGCTACGAGGGCGATATGGCTAATGGCGCTTTTAACGGTTACGGGACGCTTTTTATGGAAGACGGCACCCACGTAAACGGCTTTTGGAAAGAAGGTACTTATCTGGGCGCTAAAAATCCCTACGCCATCGCCCAGGAAGACGTATCGAGCCCCAAATACCGCAAAACTATGCCCGACCTCAAAGTGTGGGCCGTAATTATCGGCGTGTCGGCATACAATCATATGCCCGTATTGCGCTATCCGGATGATGACGCGTACCGCATCTTTGCGTTTCTGCGAAGCCCCGAAGGAGGGGCTTTGCCCGAAGAACAAATCCGCATCCTGGTGGATGAAGACGCTACCAAGCGCAACATCAAAACCACTATGGAGGATATCTTCGGCAAGGCGGGACCCAATGACCTGGTTTTCTTTTACTTCTCCGGACACGGCCTGAAAGGTTCTTTCCTGCCCATCGATTTTGACGGTGTCGATAATAAATTATACCACGACGAAGTCAATGATATACTGACGCGCAGCCCGGCAAAATACAAGCTGGTGATTGCCGACGCCTGCCACTCGGGTAGCCTGTTGGCTATGCGCGGCGACAAAGAACCCAACATGCTCACCACCTATTACGAAACGCTCGCCAAGGCAAAAGCCGGCTCCGCCTTGCTGATGTCTTCCAAATCGGAGGAAACATCACTCGAATCAAGCGGACTTCGGCAGGGGGTGTTCAGCCACTTTCTGATACGCGGCCTCAAAGGCGAAGCCGATAGCAGCAAGGATAAGATTGTGAGCGTACAGGAGTTGTTCGATTATGTGCAAGCCAATGTGCGCTCGTATACCGGCAACCGCCAATCCCCGATTATGCAAGGCGACTACGACCCCAGGATGACGGTGGCGGTACTAAGATAATGTGCTGATTGGTTAATGTGCTGATTTGCTGATTTGCTAATTTGCTAATTATTAATATATTATCAGCACATCAGCACATCAGCACATTAGCAAATTAACTCATCAGCAAATCAGCACATTATTTTTTTGCCAGATACACCCCTGAAAGAATAAGCGCCAGCCCCAGAAAGTGCCAAAGCGCGATCGATTCGCCATCGCTAAAACCCCACATAATAGAAATGATGGGGGCTACGTAGCTCACCATTGAGGAAAAGACGGGGTTAGTCCATTTTACCAAAATAAAAAAGAAAACAGAGCCCAGCACGGTGCCGAAAATGGCTAGCAAAAAGATATAACCCAATGCTTCTGCAGCATGTGGATTATGCTGAAGTATATCGACAAAATCAGTAGTAAACAAATAGATTAAAGCAGGTGTGCCCACCATAGCAAAAGAGGCTGCACTGATGGTTATTGAATCGAGGTCGCGAAGCTTGAAGCCTACGGTATTCACGCTGGCCGCATAACATATCGTGGCTACGACCACGAGCATGCTGAAAAGCGCGCTGCCACCCAATCCGCCTTCGCTGGTGATGTATACCAGCAGGATAGCGCCCGACAAGCCGATTAATACGCCTGCAATTTTAGCCCACGAAGCAGCAGCCCGGAAGAGTAATACGCCGAGCAATAAGGTAAATAAAGGCGTGAGAGAATTGAGGATTCCGGCCATGGCGCTGCTAATGCGCGTTTGGGCATTGGCAAAAAGAAAGGCTGGTATGCCACTGCCGCACAACCCTACTATCAGCAACCAATGCGCCCGGCGCCAATCGACCAAACGCCGGCGAATCACCAATACAGGCCACAGCGATAATGCGGTAATACCAAGTCGCAGGCTGGCCACCTGATCAGGAGAAAATACGGCCAGGCCCCGTTTGATGAGGATGTACGAACTGCCCCACACCAGGCTGAGCGCAGCCATGATAAGCCAGCTTTTTGTGGAGACGGATACGGTATCAGCTCCAGGTGTAATTCCCGTTTGTGCTTCAGCCAAGAGGTGTGATTTGTGGTTTAGCGATTAGGTTTAGCGATAGGGTTTAGCTAAACTGCGAATGCACTAAACCCTATCGCTAAACTGCGAATGCACTAAACTAACTCAGATTAATACAGCCGCTGATTAGACCCGCTGCCTTTCGAGGCTTTGGCCACGCCGGCGAAGTAAAACTGGATGCCCAGCGAAAGGTCGAATTGATTAGACAGCGTTACTGTTTTTGACTGTACTCCCATAATATCCGTATTGAATTTACTTCGGGAGAAGTTATACTTCACCAGTGCCTCCAGGCCGATGGCGTCATCGGAGAAAATGGTGAATCCAGGGCCTATGCCTACGGCGAAAATATTGGTCTGAATATTTTGGGTAGGCGAATTGTTGGAAGAGTTGCCGAAGCCGAAATTTAATTCAAAAAAGAAAGCTTTGTCTTCTCCCAGCATAGCATAATAGCGAGTAAACGGACCAAAGAGCAAGTCGCTGTCGTTCGTTTCCTGGTCTAGCGTCGACTTCTGTCGGCTAAACGTG
>JAEUUQ010000372.1 GCA_016787505.1 Saprospiraceae bacterium
GCTTGTGGGATTTCAACCTGGCGGTGTATCTCAACAGCCATTTTACCGTATCTGCCAGCCTGAATAATATTTTCGATAGGCAATATTTCACCAAACGCCCTACGATTTACCCGGGGCCCGGTATCTGGCCCAGCGACGGCAGGTCGCTGGTGGTGTCGGTAGGCCTTCGGATTTAGGACTGTGTTAATGTGCTGATGTGCTGATGTGCTAATGTGCTGATTTTTTAATGAGAAAAGCGATTTGGCGAATCGGAAACTCTACGTGCCAATAACCAAGATAACAGCAACAGCGGAATCAAAAAATGGGGAAAGCGGATTACGCACTCGTGCAGCCATTGCTTGAACCAGCTCAGTGCAAATTCGGAGTGGAAATACGCCATTAGCCGGGCAATGGTTGTCATAGCCCCCCAAATAACGGCGTAGACCAAGCCCGTTAACTGGATATAACGCCAGGGCAGGAATATGAACACGCTGATCAAAAAGTCAAATAATCCCATTACCTTCAGAAATACCAGCGCCTGCCCTTCATTCATCGGCAATACGTTGATTACCATCTCTATAAAGTTGCCGGGGATGGGATAGTAATTTACCGCATACAACCCATGACTGCTAAAGGTGACTGCCACAGCTATTTTCATCCACCAGATAAGGCGGGGAGTAAGGGCTTTTTTGCGAAAAGCAATTAACAAAAAAAACGGACTGCCGCACTGAAGGGCGTATTCCAGCATTTGCGCGAGAAAGTAAAATTTTTCTTTAAATTCGAGAACCGCTAACAGGATCAGGCTTATTCCTCCCAGAAACAGCAAAACGCCCGCAAGTCGCTTAAACCGCGGGAGCAACCATACGGCAATGGCACAAAGCAGATAAAATACACCGACTCCTTTTATAAAGCCCTGTATCCATTGGTCGTATTCGGGATTGGTGACGTAAGCCTTCCAGGTAATGCCGAATAGACCGGTAGTCACCGGCGACATCAATTGTTCGTCCCACAATAAATCGCGCAAGGGCGCATCCCATACCAAGTGCTGCCAGGCTCTCCCGGCAAATACCGACAGCGTACTGATCTGCAGCCAGAAAAGCCAGTTGGTATGAAGCCCTGATAGCCAGGAGAGGGTATTTTGGGTATGTAATTTCAATTATTTTTTTTTAACCGCAGAGTTACACCGAGTTACACCGAGGTTTCGCAGAGGTACAAGGACTCTGCGAAACCTCTGCGTAACTCCGCGTTCTCTGTGGTAAATTAGTCATCGCCAGCAAAATTGTCGATATTTTTGCTAAACACAAGCTTTTGATATGGCTTTTGCAATTATTTATATCACCCATAGCTCAGAGGCGGAAGCCAGGCGGGTTGCCGATGCACTACTCGAAGCCCGACTGGTAGCCTGCGCCAATATTTTCCCAATTTCCAGCGCGTATTGGTGGCAAAATGCCATTCAACACGAAGGAGAATGGGTATCTCTGGTAAAAACTACGCTGTCCAATTGGAAAAAAGTAGAGGAAAAGGTATTGGCTATCCACCCATACGATACACCCTGTATCCTAAAATGGGAAGTAGAGGCGAATGCAACCTACGAAGCCTGGGTAGAAAGCTCGGTGGAATAGCCGGTTGTCGGTTCTCAGTTGTCGGTTCTCTGTTCTCTGTTCTCTGTTAAAGTGTAACTGGCAATAATAAGGAACGGATAACCGACAACTGAGAACTGACAACCGACAACCCACAACCGATCACCCCCCCGCCTTCTTCGTCTGCGTATATCCTTTTTCGATGAGAAGATGCACCACCTTATCGCGGTGATCACCTTGCAGGATAATCTCGCCGTCTTTGGCTGAGCCGCCCACACCGCACCTGGTTTTCAACCATTTGGCGAGTTCTTCCAGTTCCGATTCGGGGCCGGCAAAACCGGCTATCAGCGTCACTTCCTTGCCTTTGCGCTGCTTGCGGTCGAGCCACACGCGCAATTTTTGTTTAGCAGGTGAAATTTCGGGACTATCGTCCTGCTCCTCCTCTTCCTGGAAGGACTTGAAAAAATCGGGATCGGTAGAAAATACCAGCCCGTCGCGGTCTTTTTTATTTTTGCTCATTGGGTGACAGGGTGACAAGGTGACAAGGTGACAGGGTGACAGGGTGACAAGGTGACAGGGTATGACATTCCTACCTTGTCACCTTGTCACCCTGTCACCTTGTCACCTAAAAAGAAATCCCCTTTATCGCATCCGCGATGGCCGTATCCATGGCCCGGTGAGCTAAAGGAGAAGTATACGCATTCAAATCTTCCATCGCTTTGTTAATCACATCTTTATCCGTACCGGCAACCGCTACGCGCAAATCCGACGTAAGGGCCCGGGTAATCTCAATCTCTTCGGGACTGAGAATAGCGGCGTGTTGTTGTACAAATTTATCGGCAGAAAGAATAATATTATTGGCTTCGTTGCGAGCTTCGAGCAGGGCCCGGCGGGCCATATCTTCCTGGGCGTGCTGGATGGATTCCAACAGCATACGGCCCATTTCTTCTTCCGAAATACCGTATTGCGGCAGCACGTCGATAGATTGCTCTACGTTGGAACGCAGTTCCTGGGCTTTTACCTGCAGAATACCGTCGGCATTGATGATAAAATGGATCTCAATTTTGGGGAGACCGGCGGGCATGGGTGGAATGCCTTTGAGGATAAACTCGCCCAGCTTGCGGTTGTGCTCCACCAGGTCGCGCTCACCCTGGTAGACGGCCACTTTCAGGTTGCGTTGTCCGTCGATAGAAGTAGTATATCGGCGGCCCACTTTGGCAGGCACCTTGGTATTGCGGGGAATGATCACGTCCATGAGTCCGCCCATGGTTTCGATACCCAGCGACAGCGGCGTGATATCGAGCAGCAGCAGGTCTTTCTGGTTGCCGGCCAGAATATCGGCCTGGATGGCGGCGCCGAGGGCCACCGTTTCGTCGGGGTTGAGCTTGTCGAAGACCTCTCGTTCAAAAAATTCACTTACGGCTTTTTTTACCAGCGGCACGCGGGTAGCGCCGCCCACCAGAATAACCTTTTCTATTTGCTCCGGCTTGAGTTTGGCGTCGGCTAGGGCACGGCGGCAACTGGCCAGGGTGCGGTCTACGAGCGGTTGGGCAAGCGCTTCAAACTGAGCCCGGGTGATGGCGTAAGTGATGCCATCGAGTGTATTTTCATAGCTTTCGTGTTGGCTCAGGTGTTTTTTGGCCTGCTCGGCCAGGAGTCGCAGCGACTGGCTCGATGATACCTGCCCTGTGTCCTGCTGTTGAAGCCAGAAGTCGACAATGGCCCGGTCGAAATCGTCGCCGCCGAGAAAGGTATCTCCGTGGGTCGACAACACCTCGAAGATGCCGTTGTGGATTTGGAGGATAGAGATGTCAAAAGTGCCTCCGCCGAGGTCGTATACGGCTGCCACCTCGTTGTCGTCGGGATGCAGGCCGATGCCATAGGCCAGACTGGCGGCCGTAGGCTCATTAACTATGCGCAGCACATCGAGGCCTGCCAGTTTGCCCGCATCGCGGGTGGCCTGGCGTTGGGCGTCGTTGAAATAGGCAGGCACCGTAATCACAGCCTTGCTGATTGTTTCGCCCAATTCCGTTTCGATGCGCCGTTTGAGGGTTTTGAGGATCTCTGCCGATAATTCGATGGGGGTAAAAAACTTATCTTTTACCCGTATCTTGACCAGGCTGTCGGTGTCTTCATCGATAATCCGGTAGCCGAAATATTGCTCTACTTGTTTGATGTCTTTGTACGATTTACCCATCAGTCGTTTGACGGAATAAATCGTATTGGTCGGGTCGGTCGCCAGTTTCTCGCGGGCTTCGTCGCCTACAATCACGTTTTGATCAGGGGTAAAATGTATGATAGAGGGGACCAGCGTACTTTTCCCGGATTCGTCTTTGACGGCCACGGCCTGCCCTTCTTTCATATACGCCACCAGGCTGTTGGTAGTACCCAGGTCGATACCTACAATCAGTTCGCTTTCTTTTTCTATATTGCCTTCTTTGAGATTTATTGCAAATTTGGCCATGCTAATTATTCTTGAACGAAAATGCTAAAGTCTGCGCGCCTTTATTTTTTAACACAAAGACACTAAATAGAATGAAGACACAAAAACTTAGTGGCACTTAGTGTTCTTTGTGCCTTTGTGGTAAAAAGATACAACGCTTGTCAGCCCGCATTGTTTGAGAAAAATGCAGGAACGAGGCGCAAAGATCGGCATTTTTTCTACAACAAGAGCCTACTTTCAAACATTACACATAATCACGAAATCACATCATAATGAAGGATAAAGTCATAGATATCATCTCGCACCGCCCTTCCAGATTATTTATCATATTGGGCGGCTTTTTTGCGGCAAATGCCCTGGTGGCAGAATTTATAGGGGTAAAAATTTTCGCACTGGAAACCACGCTAGGATGGAAACCTTTTAATTTTAATCTTTTTGGACAAACCGGCGCCCTTCAGTTTTCTGCCGGCGTGCTGCTCTGGCCTATCGTATTTGTGATGACCGATATCATCAATGAATACTACGGCAAACGCGGTATACGCCTTTTGTCTTTCCTGGCTATCGGGCTTATCGGTTATGCTTTTATAATGATTTATGCGGCTATTCACCTGGCGCCCGCCGATTGGTGGCTGGCGCAAAATGCCAGTAAGGGGGTGCCCAATATGCAAAACGCTTTTAGCGTAATATTAGGACAAGGTATGCTTATTATTGTCGGTTCTATTACGGCGTTTATGGTGGCCCAACTTGTCGACGTCGTAGTTTTTCACCGCATCAAACAGGCTACCGGCGAGCGGATGATCTGGCTGAGGGCCACGGGGTCTACGATCATCTCCCAGTTTTTCGACAGTATGGTCGTGTTGTATATCGCCTTTAAGCTGGGGCCGCAATTGGTGGGTACGGTAGAGCCCTGGTCGTGGAGCCAGCTACTTGCAGTAGCCACGGTACAATACACTTATAAATTTATTATGGCCATCATCATGACGCCACTGATTTATTTTGCCCACAATCGCATCGACGCATATTTGGGCCATGATCTGGCAGACGCCATGAAAGAACAAGCCACGCGTTGGAATTAAAACTTTAATTTTGCGCCAGCAAATAAAACCGACCTATGACACGCCAAACAACAGATACCATCCTCATGGTACGCCCTGCGCATTTTGGTTTTAATGCCCAAACGGCTG
>JAEUUQ010000394.1 GCA_016787505.1 Saprospiraceae bacterium
ATTTTCGCTGACCTTGAATCTGTTCCAATATCGATCGTTGCAATTCACTCACTTCAATTTTGGGACTCTTTGGCGTCGGCATCGCTTTTTTTCTTCGCAAGATACTAAACTTAAGCATCAATTGAATTTCGAACCACTAGCCATGACTACTACTATCTCTAAATCGAAATTGCTCTACGAGCGGCGAAAAGAACTGGTGCCCGATGCGCTGGGTATTTTTAATCCCTCCACGGCAGTGCGCGCCAAAGGCGCCCGTATATGGGATGCCGACGGCCGCGAACTCATCGATTTTGCCGGCGGTATCGGGGTGATGAACGCAGGTCACTGCCCGGCGCCCGTGGTAAAGGCGGTGCAACAGCAGGCTGCAAAACTGATGCACTCCTGCTTTAATGTATCGCTG
Source organism: Saprospiraceae bacterium (assembly GCA_016787505.1). Taxonomy (GTDB): domain Bacteria; phylum Bacteroidota; class Bacteroidia; order Chitinophagales; family Saprospiraceae; genus JABWBR01. Next base: position 401 of record JAEUUQ010000394.1, read on the forward strand.
ACGGAAACCTACCTCGACCTGGCCGAAAAACTCGTCGAGCTGCTGCCACATGGCGATCGCACCAAGGTATTGCTCACCAATTCCGGGGCGGAGGCGGTGGAAAATGCCATCAAAATAGCCCGCATGGCCACGGGCCGACAGGGCATTTTGTGTTTTACCGGCGCCTTCCACGGCCGCACGATGATGGCGATGACGCTTACCGCCAAAACTAAAAACAAAACGTCCTGCGGACCTTTCGCCCCCGAAGTGTACCGCCTGGAATATCCCTATTACTACCGCTATGGCGCGGGCTTGAGCGAGGAAAAATACGTGGCCGGACAAATCCAGCGCCTGCACGACTTTTTCCACTACCACGCCGCGCCCTCTCAGATGGCAGCCGTCATTGTGGAGCTGGTACAAGGCGAAGGCGGCTTTACGGTGATGCCGCCGGCCTACCTGCGGGCTTTGCGCGACATTTGCGACCAACACGGTATGCTGCTTATTATCGATGAGGTGCAATCGGGTTTTGGGCGCACCGGCGCCTGGGCAGCTTTTCACCACTACGGCATCACACCCGATATCTCCACCTGGGCCAAAAGCATGGGCGGCGGTATGCCTATCGGAGCCGTCATCGGCAAAGCGGAGGTCATGGATGCCGCTATCGCCGGCACGATCGGCGGCACTTACCCCGGCAACCCCGTGTGCTGCGCCGCTGCCCTGGCCACTATTCGCTATATGGAAACTATCGATATCAACGCCAAAGGCAAAAAGGTGGGCAATATGGTGCGCCGCCGGTTTGAGGCTATGAAAAAGAAATGTCCGGCTATCGGCAACGTACGCGGACTCGGCGCTATGCTGGCTTTCGAACTGGTGAAAAACGGCGACCCCCGCCAACCCGATGCCGAACTCGCCAACCGGCTTATTGCTGCTTGTGAGAAAAAAGGCTTGATTATTATCAGCGCCGGCACTTTCGGCAATTGTATCCGCGTGCTGAGCCCGCTGGTAATAGAAGAAAAATTGCTCCGAAAAGGTCTTGATATTCTGGAAGAGACGCTGTTGGAAATGTGTGAACTGTGAACAGTGAACAACAGTGAACAGTGAACAGTGAACTGTGAACTGCACCCCCACAACTCACAACCGACAACCCACAACCCACAACCGACAACCGACAACCGACAACCCACAACCCACAACCCACAACAGCTTGAATTATCTCAATACATGGAATACAAACAATTCATCAACGGCGCCTGGGTAGACGCCTCCGACCGCGGCATCTGGCAAGTCCTCAACCCGGCCACCGAAGAAGTAGTCGCCGAAGTGCCTTATTGCCATAGCGGCGCCGACGCGCAGCAGGCTATTTCATCGGCTGCCGCGGCTTTCCCGGCCTGGCGAAATACCAACGCCTTTCAGCGCGCCCAAATGCTGAAAAAAGTGGCCGACCAGATCCGGAAAAACGCTTCGGAATACGGCCGCGTGACCACCCAGGAAAGCGGAAAACCTTTTGTGGAAGCAAAAGGAGAGTGGATCGTCGCCGCCGACCTGTTTGAGTGGTTTGCCGAAGAAGCCAAACGCAGCTACGGCACGGTGATCCCTTCGGGGCGCAACAATAAGCGGATGTCGGTGATTTGGCAGCCCGTAGGCGTGGTAGGCGTGATCACGGCCTGGAACTTCCCGGTGTGGAACCTCGCGCGCGCCTGGGGCGCCGCGCTGGCGGCGGGTTGTTGTATCGTGGCCAAGCCCTCGGAGTATACGCCCCTGACGGCCATGATTTTGGCGGATATCATCGACAAACAAGGCTTCCCCGCCGGCGTGGTCAACCTCGTCAGTGGCGACGCGGCAGCCATCGGCGATGCCCTGATGGATGCCCCGGAGGTGCGCAAAGTCCACTTCGTGGGCAGTACGCGGGTGGGCAAACTGCTGCTCGACAAAGCTTCTCATACAAATACCCGCCTGTCGCTCGAATTGGGCGGCAATGCCCCCGTGCTGGTCTTTCCGGGCGTCGAAATCGAAAAAGTGGCCGCCTCGGCCGTTGCCGCCAAATTCCGCAATTGCGGGCAAGTGTGCGTGTCGCCGCAGCGATTTTTGGTACACCAGGATATTTACGACGCGTTTAGCCGGGCAGTTGCCGGGTTTACCGCCAATTACAAAATCGGCAACGGCCTCGAAGAAGGCGTGCAGGTAGGCCCACTCATCAACCGCAAGCAGCAGCAACACGTGGCGGCGTTGGTGGAGACCGCCGTGGGCAGCGGCGCCGGGCTGCTGACCGGCGGGGAAGTGCCCGACTGGCTGCCCAAAGGCTATTTTTACCGGCCTACCGTATTAGGCGGCATTGACGAAAAATCTCCGGTTTTTTCGCAGGAAGCCTTTGGCCCGGTACTGCAAATGACGCCGTTTGATACTTTCGACAAAGCCGTCGCCCTGGCCAACGCCACCGAATACGGCCTGGCGGCCTATGTGTGGACCAACGACCTGCACACCGCTATCCACGCCGGCGAAGCCCTCGAATTTGGCATCGTGGGCATCAACGAATGGACGCCCCACGCCACGGAGGCCCCCTTCGGCGGATGGAAACAAAGCGGACAAGGCTCGGAACTCGGCCACGACGGCATCTTTGAATATATGGAGAAGAAACTCATTAGCATCGGCGGATTATGACGGCAGATTATGGCATTTGGTCGCTGGTACCGCCCTTGGTGGTGATCGTACTGGCCATTCTTACCAAGCGCTCTATGGAGCCGTTGGTGTTGGGCTGCGTGGTGGGTTATTTAATGATCGACTACCGCCAGTTTCCCGATAACATCCTCCATTCGCTTATCAAAACCATGCAAGACGAAAGTCTGGTGTGGGTCATCCTGGTATGCGGCATGTACGGTGCGCTTATTCACCTCATGATACAGTCGGGCGGCGCGCTGGCCTTCGGCAATTACATGCTCAGGTATATCAAAACCCGTCGCAATTCGCTGCTGGCAGCCTGGGTGATGGGTATCATTATTTTTATCGACGATTACCTGAATGCGCTGGTAGTTGGCGCTACTATGCGAAAAATCACCGACCATTTCAAAGTGCCCCGCGAGTTGCTCGCTTATGTTGTCAATTCTACCTCGGCGCCGGTATGCGTATTAATCCCCCTTTCTACCTGGTCGATTTATATTGGTAAATTAATCGAAGACCAAAAATTAGTGGAAAAAGGGCAGGGATTTTATGGTTTTGTAAAAACCATTCCGTATAATTTTTATGCGTGGTTTGCAGTCATTGCAGTAGTACTCGTTATTTATGGCGTTATTCCCATTATGCGCCGCATGAAAAAAGCGGTATGGCGCGCTGAAGAAACCGGTGTATTGGCGCCTCCCGGCTCCGAAGAATTGAGTCAAACCCACGAAATTCCTGCGGATATCGAAAAATCAAAACCGGCGTATTTTTTTATTCCACTTATCGTATTAATTACCGCTACAATTGCATTAGATATTGATGCATTAAAAGGCGTATTTGTCGCCGTACTTTTTACGATTATTTATTATTGGGTAAAAAAAGTATTGCCCTACAACCACCTTTTTGAAAGTATTTTTGAAGGATTTAAAAGCATGTTATTTGCGCTGGCTATTTTGATCGTTTCTTATATATTAAAAAATATAGGCGACGAAATGGGTATGACCCAATATGTAATTGAAAGTTTGCAGGGAGTAGTATCCAAAGCTTATTTACCGGCGCTGGTATTTTTGTCGCTGGGCGCCATTGCGTTTGCGACAGGTTCTTCCTGGGGGATTTACGCCATCGCTATTCCGATGGTAGTGCCGGTAGCCATCGCCCTTGACGCCAATGTGTGGATTACCCTTGGCGCCGTGATCAGTGCAGGCACGCTGGGCGCCCACGCCTGCTTTTATTCCGACGCCACGATATTAACCGCTACCGGCACCGAATGCAATAATATCGAACACGCATTTACCCAACTACCCTATGCGCTGATGGCAGCGGGGCTTGCGCTGGTTTGTTATTTGGCGGTGGGGGTTATGGGGTTGTAGGTTGTGGGTTGTGGGTTGTAGGTTGTGGGTTGTGGGTTGTGGGTTGTGGGTTGTAGGTTGTACAGTTGGTATACGGCTTTGTCCCCAAAGAAGAATCGCTCGATAAACTCATTGAAAAACGCGCACTCCAGCTGGCCAGAGAGATTGTAATGGATACTGCCCACACCATGCACTTAGAAAACCAGGAGATTGACCCGATGGTTTTGGAGGAGGCGATAAAAAAGCGAGCTGAGAAAATAAAAAACGAATTGCCGAAAAGCCTATGGAATTGAAAAACGAACAACCGCACACTCCGCTCAACCACCACCCCGGACAATCGTAAAACAACGCGGGAAGAGAACACCTTCGCTCGTGCCTCGCGAAGATGTCACCTCTTTCGCATCGTCGTACAGTCGTATAGTCCTACAGTCGTACAGTCCTACAGTCGTACAGTCCTACAGTCGCCCTAATGCGAATGCCCCGCCTCTCCTTCCATATTATTGAGGTAATACGCTCCTTCCAGCACCACCACCGTCTTGTCGTCGAGATCAAAAACCTCCGTCCAGTCGCCCTGGGTGCGGCCGGTTTTGACGGCCTTTTTCTCGAAGCCGTCCGCCGATTGAATGAAGACGTAGGACTGGTCGCCTGCGCGGACCAGGGCGCCGGTGGGCAATGCCCAGGCTTCTACCGGATTGGCCTGGATACTTGCCTGCACCATGGTGCCGGGGGTGAGCGGCACGGGTTCTATCAAAAAATGCCCGTGTACCATCGTGGTTTTGGTATTGTCGTCGATCATTTTGCCGACGAGATGCACCTCTGCTTCCAGCGATTTGTCGGTGCCGGGCACGGTGGCTGTGATCTTCTGGCCGGGCTTGAGATAGGCCAGGTCTTTGGCAAAAACCTGCAATTCGAGGTGCAGGTGGCTGTTGTCGACGATTTCGTAGAGCAGATCGTGGGAGTTGACCAGTTTGCCCAGGTTGGCATCGATGCGGGTGATGTAACCGGCGACGGGGGCGTAAAGGTGAAGTACGGATTGCGGCATACCGCTTTTTTCGATTTGGGTCACGGGCAGCCCGATGAGTTCCAGTTCTACTTTTAAGCCCATGTAGTGGGTTTTGGCTACTTCGTACTCCGTGGCGGCTTCTTCGGCGGCACGGCGCGAGGCGGCATCGGCGCCGGCAAGGGTTTGCTTGCGCTTGTTTTCCTGTTCGAGGAAATTCAACCGGCTTTTGGTCTCGAGCCATTCCCGCTGCAGTTTGATGAGGTCGGGGTGCGAGAGGGTGATGAGCAGGTCGCCTTTTTTGACGTAGTCGCCCGGCAGGTATTTGACTACTTTGACGAACCCAGCAACGGGCGCATATACCGATGCCAGGCTCTGTGGCGGCACTTCTACCTTGCCCGTGCATTCTATAGGGGTTGACAGGAGTTTGCGGCCAGGCGCGCCTGTTTGTATGCCCGCTACGCGTTTTTGCTCGTCGGTGAGGTGTATGACCACCGGACCGGTTGCTTCGGTTTCGGTGGTTGTTTCTGCTTTTTTGCCGCAAGCGGCCAGCGCCGCGAGCAGGAGTACAAGGAAGATATATTGGAGATTTTTCATGATTGTCTTTTTAAAAATTGATGATTTCATGGTTTTTTGACTACGACAATGCGATTGTGTGTGTGGGCGAACAGACCTAAAAGTCGTATAGTCGTACAGTCGTATAGTCGTACAGTCTATTCAAATTCCGTCCAAAACCGCCAGGCCAGCACGGCCAGGTCGTAGCGCCTTAGCAAATCCAGGTACAACAGGTCATTGCGCCAGGCTGCTTCGATCGACTGGGCGTAGCGGAAATAATCAATTTCGCCCTCGCTGCGTTGCTTGTCGGCCAGGCGGCGCAGGGTGGCTGCCTGGCCGAGCAGATTTTTACCCGCAGATTCGAGTTCCAGGTGCAATACCAGCGCCTGGTGTTTGGCCATATCTGTGGATACTTCGTATTGATGTTTTGCCAGGCTTACTTCATTCTGCGCAATTTGTTGTGCAACGACAGCCTGCTGGATGCCTGCGCGGCCGCTTTTTCGCCAGAGCGGCAGCGTCATACCTGCTACAACGCCTTGTAAGGGCAGGTCGGGGCGGATACTCTGGTTGAAATACCCCAGGGTAAATTCAGGTTTGAATTGTTTTTGTTGCACCAGGGTTTCCTGTTGGCTCACTACTACTTGTTGTTGAAGCGGAGCCAACATGATGGGGGAAAGCATAATTTCTTCCGGTAACGGCCATTCGGGCATCTCGCCGGCGGGCATTGTCGGAGTTTGTTCCAGCCAGGCCGTTTGTTGCAATTGCATGAGCGACTGTACTTCGTCGAGGCGGGCGGTGGCCAGTTCGCGGTTCACCTGCATCAGTTGATTGTCGGCGTAGGCTTTGTCGAGGCCGCCTGTTTCGCCGGCTTCGTATTGCAGGCGGGCCCGGTCGGCCAGTTGCTGGTACAATGCGGCCTGTTCCTCCAGTAAATGACGGCGTCGTTCGGCGTATTTGGCTTCGAGCCAGGCCTGGCTTACTTCCCATTTGAGTTGGCGGGCGCTTACCTGCAATTCACGGCCTGCCAGCTCGGTTTGCGCGGCGGCTACTTTCCTGCGCTGCCGGTCGGCGGCGATGTTGCCCAGGCCTTGTGTGGCAGTGAAGTTGTAGTCGACAAGACTGGTATTGGTTTGCCCGCCCACAAGTTCCAGGTTGGCGGCGGGGAGTCGCCTGGCCGCATCAATGCCAAGCTGGGCCTGTTGCACCTTTAGCCGGCCGTTTTCGAGGCGGGGGTGGCGGGCCAGTGCGTTTTGCACGGCGGCATCGAGCCCGATTGGTGACACTTGCGCTCCCGTGATTGTTGGCGAAAGCCAAAACAAAGCGATTGCTATTGTCGCAGCGGCAGCCGGCGGTTTGCGCCATCCGGCATTGGCCAGATAGTACAGCAGCGGCAGCACGATAAGGGTGAGCAGGGTAGCCGTGATCAAACCGCCGATGACGACGGTGGCGAGCGGCTTTTGCACTTCGGCGCCGTTGGAATTGGACAAAGCCATAGGCAAAAAGCCCAGTGCGGCTACCGTGGCGGTCATCACTACGGGTCGTAAACGCGCCAGTCCGCCCTGTATGATGATCTCCCGCCAGTCTTCGAGGCCTTCTTCAAAGCGCAACTTGTTGAAATAACTAATGAGAACGATGCCGTTGAGTACCGCCACGCCGAAGAGGGCGATAAAGCCCACGCCGGCGGAGATACTAAACGGCATATCGCGCAGCCACAGGGCAAAAACGCCGCCAATGGCCGACAGCGGCACCGCAGAAAAGATCATGACGGCGTATTTTAATTTACCAAAAGTAAAATACAACAAGCCAAAAATGAGCAAAAGCGCCACGGGTACGGCTATGGAAAGCCTTTGCTGCGCTGCCCGCAGATTTTCAAACTGCCCGCCATATTGAATAGTATACCCTGGCGGTAAATTGAGTTTTGCATCGAGTGACGCCGAAATGTCGCCTACCAGGCCGGCCACGTCGCGACCGCGAACGTTGACGCCTATGTTGATGCGCCGGCGGGCGCCCTCGCGCGATATCTGCATGGGCCCCTCGGCATAATGCGCCTGGGCTACTTCGCCGAGGGGGATAGAGCGACCATCGGGCAGGTGCACAAACAACCTGTTGAGGTCTAACTCGCTGCGGTAAGGTTCTGCCAGCCGCACCACCAGGTCGAATTTGCGTTCGTTTTCGAAAACTACTCCTGCAGCTTCACCTGCAAATGCGGTGCGCACCAGGGCGTTGATCTCTTCGATATTAAAGCCGTATTGCGCAATTTTGGCCCGGTTGAACGAGATGAGGAGTTGGGGCAACCCTTCGGTTTGCTCCACTTTAACGTCGCCGGCGCCGGGGATATCCTCTACGAGCAACGCCGCCTCGTCGGCCAGTTGCTTGAGGGTTTCTACGTTTTCACCAAAGATTTTGATGGCGATATCGGTTTTGGCGCCGGTCATGAGTTCGTTGAACCGCAGCTGGATGGGTTGCGTAAATTCAAAAGAAGCCCCGGCCACGTCTTCGAGTTTGGCTTTCATTTTGTCTACCAATTCTTCCCGCGTAGTGGCGCTGGTCCATTCTTCCTTTTCTTTCAAGACGATCATGATATCGGCGTCTTCGATGGCCATGGGGTCGGTGGGCACTTCGGCGGTGCCGATCTTTGACACTACGTGTTTTACCTCCGGGAAGTTGTCTATTAATATTTTTTCTGCTTTGGTGGTGGTGTGCACGCTTTCCGATAGCGAGCTGCCGGGTTGAATAGACAGTTGCATGGCCAGGTCGCCTTCTTCGAGGGTGGGGATAAATTCCGAGCCCATCGATGAAAAGAGCAGAAAGGCGCCCACGAGCAAAGCCAAAGCTCCTGCCAGTATGATCCTGGCGTGGCGAAGCGCCCACTCCAGGCTGGGTTTGTACATCCTGCGCAGCGCATTGACGATTTTGTCGGCAAAGGTGTGGTGTTCGCGTACTTTTTTCGACAGTAACAATGCCGCCATCATGGGTACATAGGTCAGCGACAGCAGCAAAGCGCCCAGTACGGCAAAGCTGAAGGTCATTGCCATGGGCCTGAACATTTTGCCCTCGATGCCGGTAAGCGTCATGATAGGCACAAAAACGACGAGGATGATAAATACCCCGTAGATCGCCGACCGGAAGAGTTGGGCGGTAGAGTCGGTGATGATGTCGTCCATCTCCCCTTGTGTGAGTTTTCGACCCACATAAAAGGTGAAAATAGTGTGCAAAACGCCCTCCACGATGATCACCGCGCCGTCTACTACAATACCGAAGTCGATAGCGCCCAGCGACATCAGGTTGGCGGAGACGTCGAATTGGCGCATCAGGATGATGGCAAACAACATAGCCAGTGGGATCACAGAAGCCACAATAAATCCCGCCCGCAGGTCGCCCAGCAGCAATACCAGCACGAATACCACGATGATACCCCCTTCCAGCAGGTTTTTTTGTACGGTGTGAATCGTTTTGCCCACCAACACCGAGCGGTCGAGGTAGGGGTAGATATCGATACCTTCGGGCAGCGATTTTTTTACTTCTTCGATGCGGCGGTGCACATTGGCGAGGGCGTCGGAAGAGTTGGCGCCTTTGAGCATCAGCGTGATACCGCCTACGGCTTCGCCCTGCCCGTCCATGGTCATCGCGCCAAATCGCTTGGGTGCGCCGAATTGCAGTTTGCCTACGTTTTTGATCAACACGGGCACGTTGTTGCGGTTGGCGATAACGATATTGCCGATATCGTCGAGGGTTTTCACCACGCCTTCGGTGCGGATGTAATACGCGTTGTGTTGTTTTTCGATATAACTACCTCCGCTGTTTTGGTTGTTGCGCGACAGCGCCTCAAAAACTTCGGCCAGCGAGAGGTTGTAGCTTTGCAACAGCAGCGGGTCGATGGCTACTTCGTATTGTTTGAGAAAACCGCCGAAGCTGCTGATCTCGACGATACCCGCTGTGCCCGCCAATTGGCGCTTCACGATCCAGTCCTGGATGGTGCGCAGTTCCATAGCGTCGTAGCGGTCCTCATAGCCGGGTTTAACTCGCAACACGTATTGGTAGATCTCACCCAAGCCGGTAGTGATGGGCATGAGCTCGGGTTGTCCCAGGCCTTCGGGGATCTCTCCCGTGGCCAGGCTGATCTGCTCTTTGACAAACTGCCGGGCTTCGAGCACGGGCACGTGGTCTTTGAAAACAATCGTGACCACCGACAGGCCAAAGCGCGAGACCGACCTGATTTCTACCACGTTGGGAATGTTGGCCATGGCAACTTCGACGGGGTAGGTGATGAATTGCTCCACTTCCTGTGCGGCGAGCGAAGGCGATACCGTCACTACCTGCACCTGGTTGTTGGTGATGTCGGGCACGGCGTCGATGGGCAGGCTCTTTAAAGCGTATATACCGCCGGCTATTAATGCCAGGGTAAGCAGCCCTATGATGAGTTTGTTCCTTACGGAAAAACGAATGATGGATTCGATCATGTTGAGGGTTGTTGTCGGTTCTCTGTTGTCGGTTCTCGGTTGTCGGTTCTCGGTTCTCGGTTGTCGGTTGTCGGTTCTCGGTTCTCGGTTGTCTGATAAAGTTTAACAGAGAACAGAGAACAGAGAACGGAGAACGGAGAACAGACAACCTCAAATTACAGAACAGAAATGGGAGGGCGAAACACACCGGTGGTGGGAAGAATGGAAAGAAATTCCTGTGAGGAGAAGGGGGGTGTTTTATAAAAAAAAGAGTACGAAACAGCCGGCGCCGTTTCTTCAGAAATAAAATAATTGAGCGCCTGCTCGAAAGACTTAAGCGGCAATTTTTTGTGACAATCGCCGGCGTCTTTATGGTGGTGTAAATTGGGATTGATAAAGTGTTGAAGAAAAAAAGCGAGGGCAGTTGTTTTATCGTCAGTAGAGTGGTGGTGACGGTAGTGTTCGATCAAATTGGGCAATTTGGTCAACTGGCTAAAATCCATGCCAGGTAAAATACTACCCACCAGGAAATACGCAATTAATATATAAACGATTGCACGCACTTTTTGTTAACGCTTCATTTATATGAATAGTTTATCCTATTTCAAAATTATGCCGGTCGAGTTGTAGCCAATCGAGCGTATTGGCGCTAAAGATACGCGATACGGTAGTTTCCGGCAAATCCATTTCTTCGATAAAAGTCCCAATTTCGAGATCGCCCAGCGGAAATGGATAATCGGAGCCGAGGCAGACCTTGTCTTCGCCGGCGGTCTGGAGCACATAGCGCAGCATAAGGGGGTCATGGGTGATGCAGTCTACCCAGAAGCGGCCCAGGTATTCGCGGGGATTGACAGGATTGTCGACGGCCACGAGGTCGGGGCGGCAATTGAAGCCGTGTTCGATGCGACCGATAGTAGGCAGAAACGAGCCGCCTGCGTGGGCGAAACACACGCGAAGTTGCGGCAGGCGCTCCAATACGCCGCCAAAGATCATAGAGCAGACGGCGCGCGAGGTTTCTGCGGGCATGCCCACCAGCCAGGGTAGCCAGTATTTTTGCATGTGCTGCTGGCCCATCATATTCCAGGGGTGCACAAATAAAGCCAGTCCCAGGTTTTGACAGGCTTCGAAAATGGGAAAAAACGCCGGATCGTCGAGGTTTCTGTCGTTGATATTGGAGCCTATTTGAACGCCTACCAGTCCTATTTCGCGACAGCGTTCCAATTCTCGGATAGATAATTCGGTAGATTGCATGGGCAACGTGCCGAGTCCGATGTATTGTTTAGGATATTCACTTACCAACTGCGCAATATGGTCGTTGAGAAAACGGGAGATATCCCAGCCGTCTTCGGGTTTGGCCCAATAGGAAAACAGCACAGGGATCGTGCAGACTACCTGTACTTGTGTGTGAAATTGAGCGTATTCTGCGATGCGTTCTTCAATATCCCAGCAATTCGATTTTATTTCTCGAAAAAACTGTGCGCCTTTCATCATGCGCGCCCTGCCCGGGAGGTGGTGTTCGAGGTGAATAAATCCCTCGTATCCAAATTTATCGGCCCACATCGGGAGGTTTTCCGGGATGATGTGGGTGTGCATATCGATTTTGAGCATGGCGGCGGTTGTTAGGAGACTATACGACTATACGACTATACGATGCAAAGATAAGCCTGGACTTCGGAATAAAAAAAGTAGAGCGCCGAATGCCTTCAGCGCTCCACTTTTACTTATCGAGAGCATATTCGGGATTTCCCCGATTACTATTAATACTTGATAGACATCTTGTAGTTGTCGCTATTGTCGGCGGCTACATCGTTGATCTCATCTACGCGGATGAGGTAAATTTTGCCGTTGGCCGAAATGGCAAACATATCGCCGACAACCAATGGCAGGGTAACGTCGGTTACCACCACGTTGTCATCGGGGTTGCAGTACAAGGTCGGGAGGTCAGAAGTAATTTCCGAACCCGTTTCGTAGGCGGCTGCAATGATTTCCTTGGTGCTGGCATTAGCAAAAGAGAAGTTTTCCACCATTTCGGCGCGAACGCGACGCATAACGGCGCCATTAACCGTACCGATTTGCTGACGCCATGCCGGAGGATTCACCCCGCAGTTGATGCCCATGTCGCGAATTTCAGCGCCCGCAGCCTGAGAACCTGTGCCCGTACCAGTGTCGAGGTCGAGGCCGCCCGTGCCGGCAGGGCCCGATGCGTTGAACAACACGCCCGAAAGGCTCATTTCAATCGGAGTAGTTGCCGGAGCTTTGGTCGTTACCACCAGCGATACTTCGTCTTGTAGGTTATTTTCGTCGGTCGCTTCAAACGTATAAGTAGTAGCAGCTTCCGTGTCGAGCGAAGCGATCTTAAATTCGTAAGTAGCGCCATCCTGGTCGACGCCGGTAATCAGGAACGGGTTGTTGCTGGTAATAGTGCCGTTGTTGATGTCAAAACGGGCAGTAGCCAATTTGTCGCTGCCTTCATAAATAGTAAACGACTTGAGTTTGCCGTCTCCTTTGTCAACGGTAACTTTTACCTGGAAAAACTCGCCGCGAACGACATCCGCGTCGCCGCTGAGGTAATCGGTTTCAGTAACAAAACGGACATCGGGGCCTAACGACGGTTCTACGATCGGATCATCTGTACAGCCTGAGGCCAAAATGATCGTGAGTGCAAGCGATAAACCCGCAAATTGAAAAAACCACTTTTGCATGTTGATATGATTTTAAGGTGATTCACATTAAATCCAAAGCTTAAGACGCAACACGACTTGCGAAGTAACTTTTTTTCCAACGATTTCGCATGGAAAATCGCTGCGATATTATAGCTTTTTTAATAGCTATACTTTCATTTAACACTATTATAACGCAAAGACCCTGCCGTAGTGTCTATTCAGGCACAATAAATGCCTGAATATTTCTAAGGGCAGGGTCTTTTTATAGTATAAACGCCTTAACAAATTATTTAGGCGCTTCTGCTACTTTTTTCGGGCGGCCTTTACCGGCAGCTTTTACCGGTGCGGGTAAAGGCTCGGGCAATGCAGTCGGGGTAGTCGATGCTGCGGTAGCTACTTTTTTCGGGCGGCCTTTTCCTTTTGCAGCGGTTTTAGCAGCGGGCGCTTTAGTTTCAGCGGCTGCGGTAGCTACTTTTTTTGGACGGCCTTTTCCTTTTGCGGCAGTTTTAGCAACAGGCGCTTTAGTTTCGGCGGTCGCGGTAGCTACTTTTTTTGGGCGGCCTTTTCCTTTTGCGGCGGTTTTAGCAGCGGGCGCTTTAGTTTCGGCGGTCGCGGTAGCTACTTTTTTCGGACGGCCTTTTCCTTTTGCGGCAGTTTTAGCAACAGGCGCTTTAGTTTCGGCGGTAGCGGTAGCTACTTTTTTTGGACGGCCTTTTCCTTTTGCGGCAGTTTTAGCGGCGGGTGCTTTAGTTGCAGCGGTTGCAGTGGCTGCTTTTTTCGGGCGGCCTTTTCCTTTTGCGGCTGTTTTAGCAGCGGGTGCTTTAGTTGCAGCAGTTGTAGCGGCTGCTTTTTTAGGACGGCCTTTTTTTCCTGTAGTTGTGGCTTTAGTAGCGGTTTTTGCAGTTGCAGCGGGTTTTTCTTGCTGCATGCTTTCCCACTCTTTTAATGCCATTTTATAAGAGGCTTTAGAT
>JAEUUQ010000489.1 GCA_016787505.1 Saprospiraceae bacterium
AGGCCGGCGCACGACGCCTTCAGTGGTCGCCTTCATGGATAATGGCGAACGCAAAATTGGCGACCCTGCCAAGCGACAAGCTATTACCAACCCCACGCGAACCATTTCTTCTATCAAACGCTTCATGGGCCGTCGCTCCAACGAAGTTGCCGAGGAAACCAGCCATATGGCTTACAAAATAGCCCGCGGCGATAATGATACGGTTCGGGTAGATATCGACGGCAGGCTTTATACGCCGCAGGAAATTTCTGCGATGATCCTCCAGAAAATGAAGAAGGTCGCAGAAGACTTCCTGGGCCAACCCGTCACGGAAGCCGTCGTTACCGTTCCCGCTTATTTTAACGACTCACAGCGCCAGGCTACCAAAGAAGCCGGCGAAATTGCCGGGCTTACCATTAAGCGTATTATTAACGAACCTACGGCTGCTGCGCTGGCTTACGGCCTCGACAAACGCCACAAAGATATTACCATCGCCGTATACGACCTGGGCGGCGGCACCTTCGATATTTCGGTGCTCGAACTGGGCGACGGGGTTTTCGAGGTGAAATCGACCAACGGCGATACCCACCTCGGCGGCGACGACTTCGACCAGGTGATTATCAACTGGCTGGCTGAAAGCTTTAAAGAACAGGAAAATATCGACCTGCGCAAGGATCCGATGGCCCTGCAGCGCCTCAAAGACGCCGCCGAAAAAGCCAAAATCGAGCTATCGGCTTCTGCCGAAACGGAAATCAACCTGCCTTATATCACGGCTGTAGACGGCGTACCCAAACACCTGGTCATGAAGCTGTCGCGCGCAAAATTCGAGCAACTGATCGACCACCTCGTGGCCCGTACACTCGAACCCTGCCGCAAAGCTATCAAAGACGCCGGCGTTTCTACCGCCGATATCGACGAGATTATTCTGGTGGGCGGCTCTACGCGTATTCCTCGCATCCAGCAGGCCGTAGAAGAGTTTTTTGGAAAAAAACCTAATAAGGGCGTGAACCCCGATGAAGTAGTAGCCGTAGGCGCTGCTATCCAGGGAGGCGTACTCAGCGGCGATGTACAGGATGTGCTCCTGCTCGACGTAACGCCACTCTCGTTGGGAATCGAAACGATGGGCGGCGTTTACGACGTCATCATCGAATCAAACTCGACGATTCCGACCAAGAAGTCAAAAGTTTATTCTACCGCTGCAGATAACCAACCCTCGGTGGAAATCCACGTGCTACAGGGCGAACGCCCCATGGCCCGCGACAACCGCCCCATCGGCCGCTTTATCCTCGACGGCATTCCGCCCTCACCAAGAGGTATGCCGCAAATTGAGGTTACTTTCGATATCGACGCCAACGGCATCCTTAATGTACTGGCCAAGGACAAAGGCACCGGCAAGGAGCAGAAGATCCGCATCGAAGCTACGACCGGACTTTCGAAGGAAGAAGTCGAAAAGATGAAAAACGAAGCAGCCGCCAACGCAGATACCGACCGAAAGGCCCGCGAACGCGCCGAAAAAATCAATATGGCCGATTCACTGATTTTCCAAACGGAAAAACAACTCAACGAATTCGGCGATAAAGTCCCGGCGCCCAAACGCACGGCTATCGAAGCGGCACTGAATGAACTCAAAGAAGCGCACAAAGCACAAGACCTCGACGCTATCGACGCCGCTTCCGCTAAACTCAACGCCGAATGGCAGGCCGCCAGCCAGGAAATGTACCAGGGTACGCAACAAGCAGGCCCCGATGTACACGCCGACGCCGGCAACGGCGCCTCTACCGGCAGCGACAGCAATAAGGCTGACGATGTCACGGATATCGAGTATGAGGAGGTTAAGCAGTAATGTTGTCAGTTGTCAGTTGTCGGTTGTCGGTTGTCGGTTTTTAAACTGACAACCGATAACCGACAACCGATAACGCTCTCACTCCAACTCCCCAATCTTCTCCTTCAACCAGTTGATACTGGCCACGTTTTTTACCACCTCGATTTCCTGTTTGAGGTGCTCTACCGCCTTTTTGTCTCCTGGCATGATCTTGGTGAGCTTTTTGGTGTATTTGATGAGATTGGAATAGTTTTTCCGGCGCTGGGCGGGGATGTCCTTGTGCCGGTTGAGGTAAGTGCGGAAGCTTTCAAAAAGCGAATATAGCGGCTCCAGTTCATCCATTTCGTAGTACGTGGCCAGCAACATGGATTTAGACCCGAGATTATATGTAAAGTCTTCGTATTCTACTGTTTGAAGCAGGCTGATTACTTTTTCGTGTTTCTTTTGGTAAAAATAAATTTGGGCCAGCGAATACGTAACGGCGTTGTCGCGCAGATTTTCGGGTAGCTTGCTGCTGTGGGTGTTGATAAACTCCTCGGCCCAGCTGTATTCGCCTAATTGCAGGGCGCATTGCACGATATTTTTGAAATCCCAGGGAGACAAGCCCGCCTCCGTAAAGATGATCTCTTTTTCGATCAGCTCCTTGTATAACTCGAACAGTTCTTTCAGAAACTGTTGTACGCCCCGGTTGGTACGCCTGATGCAGTAATTCATGGCGTACGTATAGATCACATAGGCCTCTTTCTGAGGGAAAACGTGGCCAAAGCGGGTAAGTAATTCCTTTAGTTTAAAATAATGCGCTTCGTTATCCGACTCCACCTGTGTGAGATAGATCTGGTAGTAAACCGAAATGGCGGGAATATCTTCAAACCCGAATTTCTGGATATGCTGGATGATTTCGTCTATAAAAAGCAATTGGTATTCGTGCGAAACAACGTATTGACGGCTTAAAACCGAGCAATACAGGCGCAATTTTTCAGCCAGGTAAAAGTAATCGAGGTTGAGAATGATGTTTTCAACGTTCGACTTGTCGGTGCGTTTCATTTCCGACTGCGTGAGCTCGTAGTAGTTTTTTTCGATCTCGTACTGGTAATAGTAGAAGCTCGAAGGCCTGAATTTTTGCTGTTCCGACAACCTTTCCACCGTTTTTAGTGTACTATTATAAAGTTTGTCCATCTTCTTTTTGCCTACCGCTTCCATGAGGTAAGTGGCCTGATGCAGGGTGTTCTGCTCATAGTGGTGTTGAGCCAGGAAACCCTCTACAAGTTTGAGCAGATCGGAGCAATATTTGCGGAAACGCACATCATCGTATTGTTTGCCAATATTGAGGTGTTGCCAAAGTTCTTCTTTGTCCAACTCTGTGTCTAACCGCTCATTTACATGCGCGATTAGCTGTTCGAACAAATCAATCAGGGTCTGGTCTTTGTTGAAGTAGGGCGACAAAATGTACTTCCTGAAACGGTTCTGTTCGTATTTGTCGAAATGTGCTAAAATTGAGTAAAGTTTACTGTTTCGCATTCGGAAAAAGTTTTTACCTTAGCAGTTGAAATATAGCAATGATTAAAAACTGAAATCACTCCAAAGATACAACGAAAACTTTTTTTTCACATTGTTGGCAAAGAAGCCTTTAAATAATGGTCGTTTTTATTGTAAATTGAAGGGGAAAGTTTTTTTTGGGCGACCATAATATTTTCACAAACTTGAGGAAACAACACGGGGACGTACAAAGCTGTACGTCAGCCAACTTCATAGCAATGAAAAATCCACGAACCATGAATGTATCTTTACGAAGGTGTCTGTACATATTTAGCTTTTTTTTGGTGCCTTTGCTGGGTAAAGCACAGAGCATAGTTAGTATTGATCTGGAAACTTATCTGAACGTACCCGCAACGCATGCTTTCGTTTCAACTCCGAACGTACCTACGTTAGTCACCGCACCTCAGCACGGCACTTTTGCCTGGGTGCAATCTCCACCGTTCAATTATACGATTACCTATACGCCCGATGCGGATTTCATCGGCGATGATTTTATGCGCTTGTGGATTTGGAACACGCCCTCCAACTGGAGTTATCTCGATCTGCATATTACCGTGCTTCCCGCTCAAGTTGACGCCGTCCGCGATTATGTCGTGACTAACGTGAACACTCCGGTTCAGATACCTGTGCTGGCAAATGACTTTAGCAGTAACGGCGTGCTTATTCTTTCCGCTATTCCCGTAGTCAACAGCGGAGCCGCCACGTATGCGCCGGGAGCTTCTACGCTCACATTTACGCCGGCTACCGGTTTTCATGGCCTCACCCACCTCAATTATGTGGTGTGCGACGGGGCCGGAACCTGCGATAACGGTACGGTCAGCATCACGGTTATGGAGCCTACGCCGGGCAGTACCTCAGATACGCTGCGTATTTTTACCAAGAAAAATCAGGATCAGGTGGTGTTAATACCATCTGTGTATACGCTTATACTAGGGCCTTCGCACGGTACCTATAACGCTGCCGGAGATATACCTGTGTATACTCCCGCAGCAAACTATGTAGGTCTTGATTATCTGGTGTTTACCCATAACGGCGCCCAAACCGTAGTGGAGGTGAATGTGCTCAACCTGCAAAATAATACGTTTGCTTTTGACGATTACGCTTATATCACTTCCTATGAGGAAGCCGAATTCAACGTACTCGAAAATGACAATTTCCAGTCTACAAGCTGCCTGACGGTCAACCAACCCCAATACGGTTCGATTGTCCACAACGGCAACGGCAATGTGGTTTATAGCCCGCCTGCAGGTTTTCAGGGCGTCGATAAGTTCACTTACATCAGCTGCCCGCCGATGAACCCCGGTAATGCGGAAATGGCAACGGCTTATGTGTTTGTGGGCAACTACCAGCCTTCCTCGGCGGTATTCAATATGTCTACGCCCAAGCGCACACCGCTGATTATCGGCTATGACGTGCCTATCCTCGATTTTAATTTTAATATCGTCGACCAGGGCGACCTGGGCCAGGTGATCGTGCTGCCAGGACAAGTAGATACTACGATTTACGACCAGGCTATTGTGGGCTATAACCTTGTGATCTATATCCCCAACGAGGATGTCGATGAAGGCGCAGATGAATTCGAAATTACCTACTGTACGAATAATCCCGAAGGCGATTGCATGTATCAGCAATCTGTGAAGGTCGAACTCGAAATTCTCAACATCGGCGCCGGCGACGGCCCCATGTGTTTCGGCGATTGCGTATGGGCCGGCGATACTAATTTCGACGGCGTGGTGAATATGGAAGACCTGCTTCCCCTTGGCCTCTATATGGGCGAAATCGGTACGCCTCGCCAGAATGCTACCATGGCATACTGGTACGGCCAATATGCCGATAACTGGAATAATATTTTTATCCAAAGCCCGATTGACCTTAAGCACCTCGATGCCGATGGAGATAGCATTGTTACCGCACTTGACACCGCCGCTATCAGTATGTTTTATGGTAAAACGCACTCGCTGACGCCGGTTCAATTGCCTTTTTACGATTACGAAATCCAACTGGTTGGCGACCTGTTTGTCAATCCGGGCGATCTGGTAGTCCTCGATATGATGCTGGGCAGCTCTGCTACTCCAGCTAAAGATATTTACGGCTTTACTTTCCCGTTCTCATACAATTCTATGTTTTTCGTTCCCGAAAGCGTAGAAGCAGATTACGGCGCCGGCAGCTGGCTCTCGTATAATTCGCCGGTGTTGTATATGCAAAAGAATAACCAGCAAGGCCTGTTGGAAACCGGCTTTACCCGCACCAGCGGCCTTTCGGCAAGCGGCCATGGCAAGATCGGTGAGCTTAGATTTGTGGTTACTGACGACCTCGACGGCTTCCGCACCGATGACGACGTGATCAGCATACCCGTCGGAGGCGGTATGTCTACCGCGATGACCAGCGGTGGCCAATATTTCGGCATTACTATCGGTGAACAAGTGCTACATATCCGCTTGAAAAAAGACGAGCAACCCGAATTGTCAAGCGACCAACTGAAGGTTTATCCCAATCCTACAGAGGGTTTGCTGAACGTGCATCTCAACGGCAACCGCGAATTTTCGCGCGTGGTAGTTTACAATTTGATGGGACAGCAGGTGTTTGCACTCGATACACAGTCTAATCGTACCCAACTCGATGTAAGCAACCTGGCCGAGGGCTTGTATGTGGTGAGCGCTTATACTACTGATGGCGTTGTAAGTCAAAAATTTAAAGTTAAACACTAATAATGAACGGTTTATGCCTGTTGTCATACTAATGTGAATGACGCAGGCGTTAAACTTATCGCAAACCCCAGCTATCTGAAAATACATTCATTGTTTTTTATCTTCGTGGAATTATAATCATTGCTAGTAGAGTCGCACAGTTGCTGTGCGACTTTTTTTTTCTCCAAACCACGGCTTGATGAGAAAATTGCGCATGGAAGAGCTGGAGCGACTTTCGGTTGAGGAGTTCCGACAATCGACTAAAACACCCATTGCTCTGGTGTTGGATAATGTAAGGTCGGGACTGAATGTAGGCTCTGCGTTCCGCACCGCCGACGCCTTTGCGCTTGAACATATCTATCTTTGTGGTATTACCGCAACTCCCCCGCACCGCGAAATTCTTAAAACCGCGTTGGGCTCCACCGAAACCGTCGCCTGGTCGCATCATTCAGACCTGCAGGCGCTTGTAGCGCAATTACAAAACGAAGGTTATCAGGTATTGGCTGTGGAGCAGGTAGACCAAAGCATTCCACTGTCTGATTTTCAGGTGGAGCCGGATACTCGCTACGCACTCATCTTTGGCAACGAAGTTGAAGGAGTCTCTAGTGTCGTACTTCCTCAATGCCATGCTTGCCTCGAAATTCCGCAAGCAGGCACTAAGCATTCTATCAATGTGGCCGTTTGCGTGGGTATTGTATGCTGGGAATTGTTTAAGCAGTATAAATGGGTGTGATTTACCTTTTTTATTTTAAATTTTACTCAGACAAAAAATTCTTTCTTATTTTTTTGTAAATACAAAACGCTTAATTGATAAGGGTGGGGGAGGATTAATTTGATGCTGTATTATACTGCGCGCAAGCGCCCCGGAGGAACGATAACTAAATACCCACAATATCGTTCCTCCGGAACGCATATGCAGGGGCGTGGTGATTCTACAAAGATATCGTTCCTCCGGAACGCATATGCGGGGGCGTGGTGATTCTACAAAGATATCGTTCCTCCGGAACGGCTAAGGGCGTGTTGATTCTTGTGGAGGTTTCGTGCGACAATTTGGTTTGCGCCCGCTTGGGTTTAGCTAAACTGCGCATGCGCTAAACCCTAACGCTAAACCCTATCGCTAAACTGTTACAAAAAAACTAGCAATGTCTCAAGATCATTTTGATGCTGCACACTTAAAGCAATACAACGACGCGCGCCCAATCAATGCGCAAAGAAAACTGTGCCATGCGCCGCATCAGAATTTATATTTCGGCAGAGACGGCCAGGTAAGTGCCTGTTGTTACAACAGAATCCAGATATTGGGCAGATACCCGGATCAGTTGCCCCTTGAGATGTGGAAAAGCGATAATGCCAGGCATTTACAGGAAGAGATGACAGACACCCATATGCCGGGGGGCTGCAGCTATTGCGCCAACCAACTGGAAGCCGGAAATATTGCGGGCCTGCACGCCAAATTATACGACAAATACGCAGACGCTCCACTGGAGAGCCTGGTCAATAAAATTAAACAGATTCAGACGGGCAAGCGGGAGAATAGAAATCTGAAACAAAATTTCAAATTGGAGCGGGATGTCTTAATTCGCAAAACAATAGAATGGATTAGAGGTACGGGAAAAGGTATTCCCATAGGCCGTATCGCCAAACAGGAGTTTAAAAAGTATATTACTTCGTGGTTGAAATCACCGGCAACTCGTGCAGAAGAGGACGTCCAATATCCGCGTTGCCTGGAATTCGAGTTGAGCAATACCTGTAACCTGGAATGCGCCATGTGTTTTGGCGAATTCTCTTCGTCTATTCGAAAAAACAGAGAAAACCTGCCGCCACTGGAAGAATACTACGATACTGCGTTTGTGGCATCGATAGAACGGTTTTTGGAAAATGCCTGGGAGACCAAGTTTTACGGCGGAGAACCGTTTTTAATTCCCATCTATTACGAGATATGGGAAACCATGATCAGGCGCAATCCGCATGCATTGGTACATATTACTACCAATGGGACTGTTTATAATAATAAAGTCCAACGTATTCTCGAAAAGCTAAACGTGGTATTAATCGTTTCGATTGATTCTTTTGAGAAAGAGACCTACGAGCAAATCAGGGTAAATGCTAATTACGAGCGGGTGATGGAGAATTTTGAGGCATTTGCCCGGATTATGCGTGCGAAAGGCCGATCCTTGTCGCTGGCTACCTGCCCTATGACGCTGAATTGGCGTGAAATTCCCTCCATTTTAGCGCGATGCAATAAAGAGGATTTTTCCTTGTATTTCAACACGCTGTGGTTCCCCTTGGAGCTTTCGCTGCGACATTTATCGAGTACGGAGCTTCAGGAAATTATTACCTACTACAAATCTATTGAACTAATAGATACCACTTTTGCCCAGCGGGAAAATAACGCCATGTTTGTGAGTCTGATCCACCAACTCGAACAATGGCGGGATCTGGCTTATAGCCTGGAGATGAAACTTGCTAATCGGAAAACTTTGCAGGCGCAGTTGGAGCAAAATGTGTTGTACCGCATCCTGGGCAGGATACAATCACAGATGGACGCCGGGGTTTCTCCTGTTGATTTAAGCGATTTGCAGAAATTTATTCAATCGACCGGCAATGCAGGGCATTTTATCCGGCAATATTTCGGCGTAATCTATCAATCGATAGCCTTGCATATGACTACGGCTGACTACCAGCTTAAGGAATTGAACCTTAAGCGGAGTATAGAGGCATTACAGGCGCATTTATTGGCGAATGAGGACCATGAAGAGCTCGTCAAAAAGATTAGTGTCAACGACCACCGTTACACGACGACCCTGTTGGCACAGGTAAGCTTCGAACAGCTTGAAAACACCGATCAGATCTGGAGGAGAGGTGGAACGGGAGTGGAATAGCGCCGTTGCAAGTGAAGCTGATCATTGCAACGGCGCAATAGTTTTTTAGTTTACTACGATCTCTCTGGTGACGACCGGCGACCAGGCGCCGTCATTGTCTTTCACTCTCACGTGAACGCGGTACGTACCCGGTCCCGGGAAAATATAATCGATATTATCACGGATAGACTCAGTGGTGTAAAAGCCCTCGAGGTTGTATTCGTATTTTTCAATAGTACCACCCCAGCGCGAATCGGAATCTACGCTCGCTGAGGCATCGATTTTGACCTGGTAAGGCGCCACCTCATTCGTTTGAGCAACCTGAAGCGCAGCTACCGGCAGGAGGTTGTCGAGCGCGATCATTTCTATGAGAGCTGTTGAACTCTTGCTTTCCGGATCGGTAACCGTCAGGAAGAATGAAAAGAAGCCCGGCTGGAATGCCTTAAATGACAATTCTCCAGAAGAAGTACCATTGAGATCGATGATTGCGTTGTTGAGCACGTTGCCGTTGTAATACACCAGGGCATTATCGAGGCGTGACATGCTCAATTTGCGGTTGGATTGATCGTCGTCAATCGTAAAATCGAGGGTATACAAATCCTGGAGCGAATACTTGAAAGTATCGCGGAAGATGTCCTTGCCGTTGATGAACACCCTGGGCGCATCG
>JAEUUQ010000496.1 GCA_016787505.1 Saprospiraceae bacterium
ACAAGTAGCCGTAGCCCCACCCGGCCCGGTAGCCGTAAGCGTCACCGCATTATCGCCCAGATCGCTACAGGAAAATAACGACGGACTCGCCGAAAACGTCACGCTGCCGCAGGAAGACGTACTGCCGTCGTCGATCTGGCTTGCCACCAGGAGGTATTCTCCATTGCTATCTAAGTAAACGGTGATATCCCGGCATTCGGCTTGTACCGTGCCGCCTGTCATTACGGTCACAGGCGCTTCGTCTTTACAGCCGTTGGGCGCGGTGGCCAGAATATAATAGGTAGTAGTAGCTGCCGGCGACACCAGCGGGGAGGGCAATTCGTTGCCAGGGCCGGCAGGTGTGGCGCTGTGATAAGTCAGCGAAGCGCCCGTGTTGTTGGCGTCGGTTACAGCCAGTGCGGCTAAGTCCACCGTTTCACCGGGGCAGATGGCGCCGGGCGGCACTACGCTGATATCCGGGCTTGTAATCACTTCCAATTCAAAACTACGAATAAACGTGCAACCGTAGCCATCAACCAATGCCGCGTAAATAGTGGTATTAGCGGTTGGGCTCACTTCACAACCCGAGATCTGGTTGGAGGAATTGGGCGGCAGATCGCTGTGCCAGGAATAGGAACTCAGTCCTGAACTCCCACTCACTATACCAATCCCACAAAGGTCGTAAGATGTGCCGCTGCATATCAGGGGCGGGTAATACAGGTATATATCCAGGTCGGATTCAGGGCTCAAAACAGTGACCACAGAAGTGCAAGTAGCCGTGGCGCCGTTGTAATCCGTTACGGTCAATGTCACCGAATGAACGCCGGTGGTAGTGCAATCGAAAGTATTGGGCGCGGCGCTCATCGAGGGAATACCGCAGGATGCGCTGCTGCCGTTATCTATTTGTGACGGCAAAAGCGTATAGGTCCCATCCGGCCCTAAGGTGACGGTAGTATTTTTGCATTGCGCTACCAGGTCTTGTTGATCGTAATCGATGGTGACAGCTACGGTACAGTTGCTGACTTGCCCGTTAATATCGGTGGCGGTCAGGGTGACAGGTACCACCGTGCCGGGCGACTGCACCGGCGCGCCGCTTACCCAGGCGGTAGCAGGGCTCATTACACCCGATAGTATTCCGTGATTGTTATTGATAGAAGCATCTTGGACACTCATATTTCCCGGACCGTCGTTCATGGGCCAATAGCCGGCCAACCACACTTCCGTACCTTGTAACAAGGTTGACATGGCAGCCTGTATTTGGGCTTGTGTACGCGCCGTACTCCAAAAACGCAGCTCGTCTATTTTGCCCATCCAGGGGCCCTGGGTAGAAGGACTGGCCGACCATTTTCGCCCAAGTTGGAAAGATAAACCCAGGTTAAAATTGCGCGTACCGGTCCAAATGATATTGCCATCCAGAAAAATGGTCACCGTAGAGCCGCTGCGTGTAACAGCCACATGATGCCATACGCCGTCGCGGATATTGACATTTGTATTGACGACACTGCCGCCGAAACGGGCATACAACAAGCCGTTAATGTCGAAAAGTTCAAAAAAAGCATTTTGCCAGCCGACAAGATATTTGGGTACGGAGCCCGTGTTATTATCGATAAACCAGGCTTCGAAGGTAAAATTGCCGGGCCCCGATATGGCCGATGGAAAATTCACATAATAATTATTTGTGCCCGTAAAGTTCAAGGCGTAATAAGGTGGATCGGGCGTGATGTTATCACAATCAAACGCCGATTGAGTGAGGCTTGTGCCCGCCAATCCGCAATTATCGGTAATTGTGGGCGAAACCATAGCTGCCGTAAGCGAAGCTTCGCCGTTGGCGTTGAGGTCGAGCTCGACGTTCTGACAATTTAATACCGGTCCCTGGTTGTCGCTGACGGTAACCGTAGCCGTGCAAGAAGCTGAAAGGCCGTTATTGTCGGTAGCCGTCAGGATAACCGCCTGCTGCCCCACATCGCTGCAATCGAACTGATTGATATCCAGACTATAGCCGGCAATGCCGCAGGCATCTGTGGCGCTGCTTAACACCTGTTGCGGCGTGAGTGTAGCGTTTCCGGCGGCATTAAGCGGCAGGGTGAAGGGCTGGCATGTCACCACAGGAGGGGTAACGTCGCTTATGGTTACATTTACAACACAACTAAAAGTGCTGCCCGCGCCGTTGCTGATGGTGGCGGTAACGGAATTAATGCCGACATCTGTGCAATCAAACAGGGTTTGACTCAGCGAAATGCCGTAAACGCCGCAGGCAGAAGGCGTCAGTGTCACTATGTCATTGGGATTCAGGAGTGCCAGTCCGACAGCAGAAAGCTCTTTTACGGCATCCTGGCAACTGTATTGGAAGCCGTCCTGTACGGTAACGGGCACGATGCAAGTCGCCTGATTGGAATTGATATCGACTGCAGTAACCGTTACATTTTGAACTCCGATTTCCGCACAGGTAAAACTGCCGCGATCTGCTCCCTGAAAAAGGATGCCGCAATTGTCGGTAGTCGGATTGTCGAGTAGATCGAGGACGTTAATGGCCGTTCCCGGGAAAACAGTGTAAGTAGATTTGCATTGCAAAACCGGCGCCTGAGCGTCCACTACGGTTATCAACGAAGCGCAGGTGGTAATACTTCCCCCGTCATTAATGGTAGCTACAACCGGTATGGGCGCCAAATATTGCAGCGGGGCGCCGCCGAACCAATCCAGTGCGGGTTCCATATTGGCCATAACTCCTGAAGGACCACCGATATTACTTAGGAGGCTGCTGCTGCCGGGGCCACCGTCGAAATTCCAGTAGCCAACCAGACCGGCTTGAGCGCCAGGCAGCGGTTTGTTTTTCCACCCCAAAATATCGGCTTGCGAGCGGGCTATGTTCCAAACTCTGCATTCGTCGATGCGGCCTTTCCATAGTGCGGAACCACTTGACCCTCTCCCAATGTAAAAAGAACCTGACACATTAGCCGGCGTCTGTGAAAAGTCGAGCTTTTTCACCCCATCCACATATACGATATGGCGGTTTCCCTGCCTCACTGCCGCTACATGGTGCCAGATATTGTCTCTGACGTTTACGGTTGTACTTTGCCACAGTCCACCCGCCCGAAACAAGAGTATTCCGCCGCAATCGGCAAATTCCAATTGAGCGGTACCCCATCCCAATAAGCGCTTGTAGGTGTTTACGCCGCTGCAATTACCCGTGTTTTCAGATTTAAACCAGGCTTCAACCGTGTAATTACCGGTACCTGAGAAGGGGGACGCAATCGATACGAATTCATTTGTTCCGTCAAAAGCCAGCGAATAATTCTGGCGCGGCGAGAGAATGGTGGTCACGTCGGCGCAATCAAAATCAGTTACGTCAAGCGACGCCGTAGCGCCGCAGGGCAATTCGCCGGCAAGCAGTAATTGCCCCGGAGTTAGTTGATAACTACCATTTGCAGCGATGGATACTATTCTGTTGCTTATACAAACCGGCGATGGTTGCCCCGAGCCTGGATAGACCTGGTCGTTGCCGTCGTCACAGTCGGTATTATCAGCTACATAACCTATGGGCGAGGTACAGGCCTCCACGGCATTGTTGGGGTCGCCGTAGCCGTCGCCGTCGGCATCGGCGTAAAAGCTTGCTGCATTGTTTATGGTAAAACTATCGCCGTAATCATCCACGACCGGCGCCGTAGATTTTTTAATATAAATATGATAATCTGACAATGAAACACCGCCGGGTATAGTCCAGGCAAAAGAACCTGTATTGGGAATATTTTGCGCGATGATGGTTTCGGCTACGTTTGGACTAATGCGATAAAGCGTAAGGTCAACCGTCCAGTTGGGGCAGCCGCCGCTCCAGATGATCTCTATGTTCTCGCCTGGGCTCAGGCAATCATAGTCATAATCGAGCGAAAGCGAAACCGACAGGCCTTCGTCGACATCGCCGTCGCAATCGTTGTCGATGCCGTCGCATAGTTCAGGTACCGGCACACCGAATGCGGGGCAGGCGCTAAAATTCCAGCCCGCATTATTGCCGCCGTCCGTGCTATTGGCGCCGGCGAAGAAAGGCGCCGTTCCGCTTTTGTGGATATCCGACATATTCACCCAATCCACGCAGAGGCGGATGCCGTTTTTTTCGATAATAGCAGCTTCGCCTGGATTGGTCGAACTCATCTGTATCGGGTCACTGCTCGTGCCCACAGCGTCCAATAATCCGCAAGAAGTGATAGTCTGCGTGGTATTGCTGTTGAACAGATAGCTTTTTCCAGGTGTTAGCCGCAATATATCAAAAGTAGAAGCCCCGTAAAAAGCGCCGTCTTGCTGAAATTCTGCTTCGTGGATAATGTGGGGGCCAAAATAATAGATAGCGCCGTAGCCTTCAAACAGTAGTTTGCCCGTCACGTTGCCTTCGTTAAGAAAACCCTGATAATTCGGATCTAAAAAACTGATATTGTGGAAGGTGACTCCATCTTCCGCTACCAGCGTGCCGCCGTGCTCGAAGATCAAATCGGCATTTTCACTGTGACATTTGCCAATAGCATAAAATAATACAACCTGAGTACCCGGGCTGGTGATAGTAAGCGTAGAAGAACCTAAAAACAATTCGGTATAAGGGTTAAATGCTTCCGGATCGTATCGCTGCCAATTTCCTGTTGTAACAGAATGGTTGTTCGTAAATATCGTGCCGTAACCGTGGTTCACATAATCGGCCTCGAGGGGATCTTGGAAAGTCCATACCCCGCCGATGCCCAAAAACTGAACGCTGCCCAGGTTGTGGCCGCCGCTTGTGATGGTACGCCCGGGCCCGGTAGATCCGAACACCCAGTTGGGCAAAGCCAATTGCATATCAGTAACCAATGTAAGCGACCCGTAAACAGACAAGGAGTTATTAAACAACAACAATGGATTACCCGTAGTCCCTGTAAAATCCAAGTTTTTGCAGGTAGCCGTTACATCAATGGTAATTGTGCCTCCTCCCGACAGTCCTGAATTTTGATCAAAAAACACATTGTCCAATGCGGTTGGCGGGCATTGGTTGCCCACGCCGAATTCGTCTTCCCAATGGGAAATATCGCTCCAATTGCCGCTGCCGTTTACCCAATACAGCTTGCGGGGTTGGTAATTGGAGGTCCAGCCAGCAGAAGAGCCATATATAGCACTGTTGTTGGCGATAAACTGTGCAGAGCCGCTCACAGATATGTCGCGTACATCGAGCCAATTGAAAACGAGGTCGGCGCCGTCTTTGTATAAGTAAGCCGGCTGTCCATTTACCATAGAATGTAGATACATCCTATCTGTACAATCAACACCTACAAGCCCGTTTATCGTACCGCCGGGAGTAATCGTTTGGGTAGAACCTCCAAAAAACAGGTATTCCCGGCCCGGCGTGAGGGTTAAAACGTCAAAAGTGGAAGATCCGTAAAAGGCGCCCCCCTGCTGAAATTCTGCTTCGTGAATGAAGTGCGGGCCGTAGTAGTGGATTACGCCGTACCCTTCAAACAACAACTTGCCGCTCACGTTGCCTTCGTTCAGATACCCTGTTTGTGTAGCGTCCAAAAAGCTGATATTTTGAAAAAAAATACCGTCCTCAGCTATTAATGTACCGCCGTGCTGAAATACCAAATCTGCATTTTCACTATGGCATTTGCCGGGGGCGTAAAATAAGATCACCTGGTCGGCCGTATTGGCAACGATCAGGTTGGAAGTTCCCAAAAACAATTCCATATTGGGATTGAAGGCTTCTACGTTGGAACTATCCCATCTGCCTACAGTTACGGTATGATTGTTGGTGTTAATCGTTCCGTAGCCGTGGTTAACAAAATCGGCCCGGAAGGCATCCTGAAAATTCCAGGTGTTGCCAATCCCCAAAAACGCTACACTACCCATGTTTTGGCCTTCGGTGGTAATGTCGTGTGAACCGCTTTGCGCCTGGAAGAAAAAGGCGCCGGATGTAATACTCATATTCGCCGACAAATGCAGGCTGCCGTATACATTGATGGGGTACATACTCGAAAACACCGGCATACCGGTCACCAGATGCCAATCCATGCTTTTACATGCCTGAAGATTGGCACCCACGGCAACCATATCCCCGGGCACAAATCCCGATTGGCCGTCAAAAACCACGTCGTCTTCGGATGTCGGTGGTAACTGACCTCCCGTGCCCCCGCTCGACAAAGACCAATGCAGCGGGTCGGTCCAGTCGCCGGCGCCGCCTACCCAATAGAGTAAACGAGTGTTGGTATCAAAATTTGAATTATGCCCGGCTTGCGAAGAGGTGGGTAATGTACAGGTAATCAGGCAAAAGAAGAACAGGGTGTAGATCGTGTTTTTTTTCATAGTAACTGGGTCATACGCAGGCCATTAGGCCAACTGGGTTAGTGTAAATAGCTGCTAAAACGACCCACTCCTTGTGTACAATCCAGCACCATATATCATTGTATCGCAATAATAGTCAAAATGTTACCCCTTTCAAAAAAAAATTTGAGGGGAGGTGACGGCCACGGAGCGCCTTGGGGGGTGACGACAGGGAACTGAACCTGTGGGTGACAAAGTGACGGCATCGGTACGCCTCAGGTGGTGACAAATCGTTACCAACTGAGGCGCTCCCAAGCCGTTACCACCCAGGATGCTCCATAGTCGTCACCCCCCTACGGCGCTCCCCATCCGTCACCCCCCAAGGCGATCCCGGGCCGTCATCTTCTCACAAAACATTTTATTTATCACAAAATACACCCGTTTATAAAATTTGTTTATTTTTGTATCAAAATACCGCCAAAAAACAACACACAAATGAAAACAACATGGACGAACAGACGCCCAAAGAAGGCAATCTCTATGACAAGATATTCAAGGAAAACGCAGAGCGGATTTTTCTCCACCTCATAGAAGAAGCGCTAAACATTCGAATAGCTGCTTATCACCCGCTGCGGGACAATATGCAGACGACCATTGAGCGTGACATGGACTTTTTCTATGATATTCAAACCCATGACGGACACCAATTTATTCTGCACATAGAGTTTCAAACAAAAGGTGATGCTGAGATGGTATACCGGGCTGCTGAGTACCACGGCATGGCGCTGCGCAGGAAGAAAATTCCGATCAAACATGTGGTAGTTTATCTGGGTAAAGGCAAGCCTAAAATGCGAACACAATTGCCCGAAGCAGAAGTTTTTACGGGTTTTCAATTGATCAATGTCTACCAATTGGATGTTAACCAGCTATTGGCCTCACAGGTGCCTGACGTAATACTGCTCGCCGTACTAGCAAAATTTCCTAAGAAACAAACCGAAGTCGTTCTTCGTTATATAGTACAACATTTAAAACTGATATGTAAAACGCCCAGTGAGCTATCAAAATACCTCAGCCAGTTGTTTATTTTGGCGAGATTGCGTAAATTGGAAAAATTAACCGCAAAAATAATTAGCGATATGCCCATTACTTACAACATAGAAACGGATTATCTGTACCAGCAAGGTATGCAACAAGGTATGCAGCAAGGTATGCAGCAAGGTATACAGCAAGGCATGAAACAGGGCATTGAGAAAGGTGTTGAAAAAGGTGTTGAAGCAGGAAAAACTCAAGAGCGCCTTCACGCTGAAGCCGAAAAACGCGAATCCGCCCGAAAAATGCTACTCGCCGGATTAAAAGCCCCGCAGGTAGCCGATTTCCTCGGCCTGCCGGTAGAGGAAGTTGCGAAAATAGCGAAAGAACTTGGACTATCATAGTAGGTGACGACAGGAAACTAACCCAGGTGGTGACAAGGTGACGGCTGCGAAGTAGCCAGGTTGGTGACGGACTGGAAGGAAAACAAACTAAGCCGTCACCACCTGGGATTGTCCCGGGACGTCACCAACCAAGTCATTTCCCTGCCGTCACCTCCAAAGATGCTCCAAGGACGTCACCAACCGGGATTTTTCCCGGGACGTCACTTATAAATCTCCACCACCCGCTC
>JAEUUQ010000423.1 GCA_016787505.1 Saprospiraceae bacterium
TTTTTTTTAAAGTCGGCAAATCACCCATTGTCAGGCGCAACGCCTATCTTTGTAACTATTATGAATAAAGGACGCGTCATACTCGATCAGGAGAGGTTTTCGCTAACCATTGACCGGTTATGCCAACAACTGATCGAGACCTACGACAACTTTGAGGATACCTGCCTCGTTGGTATTCAACCCCGGGGCGTATGGCTCTCTGATCGCATTTACAACCGGCTTCAACACATATTGGGACACGCTTCTTTTCCTTACGGTAAACTGGACATTACGTTTTACCGCGACGATTTTCGGATGCGCGCCAAACCGCTCAAAGCCAGCGTGACGGATATGGAATTTCTGGTAGACGATAAAAATGTGATCCTCATCGATGACGTATTGTACAGCGGCCGCACGGTGCAGGCCGCCCTCACCGCGTTGAACCATTACGGCAGGGCCCGCCAGGTAAAACTACTGGTTTTGGTCGACCGAAGGTTTAACCGCCATCTGCCCATCCAGGCAGACTACAAGGGCATTACTGTAGACGCCCTCGACGATGCCTATGTAAAAGTAGAATGGGCGGAAAGCAATCAGGCTGACAAGGTATTTTTATTTGCCAATAAACAAGAAGCAGAACAAGGATAGGGCATGAGTAGTATACAACAGTTGAGTGTTTCTCACTTATTGGGTATCAAATCGCTTAGCGCCGAAGATATTCAACTCATCTTCGAAACAGCCGACGAATTCAAGGAAGTGATCAATAGGCCGATCAAAAAAGTACCCTCGCTTCGCGACCTGACTATTGCCAATTTGTTTTTTGAAAACTCTACGCGCACGCGCATTTCTTTCGAACTGGCTGAAAAACGCCTGTCAGCCGATGTACTCAATTTTTCTTCTTCTTCTTCTTCTGTTACCAAAGGCGAAACCCTCCTGGATACCGTCAATAATATTCTGTCGATGAAAGTGGACATGATCGTGATGCGGCACCCCGCGCCGGGCGCTCCTCACTTTCTATCGCACCATATCAAAGCCAATATTATCAACGCCGGCGACGGCACCCACGAACACCCCACTCAGGCGCTGCTCGACGCCTATTCGATTCGCGAGCAACTCGGCGATCTGGCAGGAAAAAAGGTGGCTATTTTTGGCGACATACTTCACTCGCGAGTAGCGCTGAGCAATATATATTGCCTCAACAAGCTCGGCGCCGAAGTCACCGTTTGCGGTCCGCCTACGCTTATGCCCAAATACGTGCAGTCGCTGGGCGTTAAGGTGTCTCATCAGGTCAGGGATACGCTCGAATGGTGCGACGTAGCCAATGTGCTGCGTATTCAACTCGAACGCCAGGATCTCAAGTATTTTCCTTCCTTACGCGAATACGCCCAGTACTACGGTATTAATCGCACATTGCTTGACAGCCTGGGCAAGCAGATCCTTATTATGCACCCCGGCCCCATCAATCGCGGCGTAGAAATTACCAGCGATATCGCCGATTCTTCCCATTCTATTATCCTTCAGCAAGTAGAAAACGGGGTGGCCATTCGCATGGCTGTGCTCTACCTGCTTGCCGCCAAGCGTTAATAATCAACGCCTATTTTTTTATAAATAAAATGAAGAAGCCAGGCCGGGCCGATGAGTAAAAATTGTACGTCTTCAAAAAACGAAGGTTTTTTACCTTCAATTTTATGCCCGATAAATTGACCTATCCATGCTACTACAAAAATAACTACGGATATAAGCGCCAGTTGCCCCGCATTGCGGCCTACCGCTTCGTAAATGGCGTTATTGCCCCATAGCAACAGCCCGCCAATTACAAAAAAACCCAAAAACATAGGCGTAGAAAGACGCAGGTAATAGCCCAACGCCAATACCAGCGCTACTGCCGCCCAATTGGCATACAAATGGCGCTCGCTCATAAATGGAATGCTGTATAGCAATCCGAATAAGCTGAACATGATACTCGGTACACAAACCCAGTGGATGAGTTTGTTGGTCGCATTTTGGTGGCTCTCGCCGTATTTGTCGAGAAACCATTGCATAGTCTTGGCCATAGGTATATTTTATTTTTGACGTACGTTAGAATCAAAAATACAAAACAAACCCCAATTGTTATGCTAGTGTAGCTGGAAAACGCGCTCGGCCATTACTACCGATTTGCCAAATTGCTCCAGGTCGATGCCCATGGGCGCTTGCTTGTCGAGGAAAAAGTATACCAGGTTTTCGGTAGCCATATTACCGGTGAGGTCGTCTTTAGCCATCGGGCAGCCGCCATATCCCTTTATGGCGCCGTCAAAGCGCCGGCAACCATTATTATAGGCGGTTTCTATCTTTTCACGCCAGGTGCTTGGCGTGGTGTGAAAGTGCGCGCCTATTTCGAGTTTCGGGTAAGCAGGTATCAGGTTGCTAAACAGGTACGCGATGCTTTCCGGACTAGCCACGCCGATCGTGTCGGATAACTGAAATATGTGGATGCCCAGCTCTGCCAACTCGTCTACCCAGCGGTGCACGGTTTCCACGTTCCAGGGGTCGCCGTAGGGGTTTCCGAAGCCCATAGAGATGTATATCACCAGGTTTTTGCCGTGCGCCGTACACAAATCCTGAATTTCTTTGACGCGCTCAACTGATTCGGCAATGGTTGCGTTGGTATTGCGAAGTTGAAAGGTTTCTGAAATAGAAAAGGGATATCCCAAATAGCTGATCTCATCGAAAGCGCAGGCGTCTTCGGCGCCGCGGCGGTTGGCTACAATGGCGAGTAATTTGGTTTTTGTGCCAGTAAGGTCCAACGCAGCAAGTACGTCTGCAGTGTCGCGCATTTGAGGAATGGCCTTGGGCGATACGAAGCTACCAAAGTCGAGCGTGTCAAAGCCGATTTTTAACAACTGGTTAATGTAATCGGCTTTAACTTGCGTAGGGATGAATGTTTTTATGCCTTGCATGGCATCACGGGGGCATTCAATTATTTTTATCATTATTATCTTTGGTTAGGCGTAATCGATTTCGGATTTCGGATTTCGGATTTTGCCCAGGATATATCCGAAATCCGAAATCCGCAATCCGCAATTGAACAAAAATAGGCACTTTTGCCTTTACGTGACAGCCAAAGCCTTAAAACGTCGGGAAAAGTATTTATGATGAAAAAGAATAAAGGAATTTACGCCCTGATAGGCTTTTTACTGGCCGGTACGGGTTTGCTATCTATTGTGCTGAGCCTGGTGGGCGTGCAGTTTGCCTTTCTCAAATGGCAATCGATGTTACCCTCACCCTTCGGCTTTTTGCTCAAGATAGTGATGATCGTGGTCGGTATGGTGATTATGTATCTGGCCCTTACCGACCCCGATCGGGAAGAATTTATGGAATAACCCGCTATTACCTGTTCAAAATGACCATTTTGCGGGTCGATTTGTATCCTGCCGTTTCCAGGGTATATAGCAACACGCCCGTTGCAGGCAGGTTTTCCTGGCGCAATTGCAGGCTGTGGTACCCCGCTTCGTAAGTATCCTCTACCCGCGATATGACTTGTCCTGCCGGTGTTTGAACGATGATGGCAGCCTTTGCCGGAGTGGGCAGATAAAACGAAATGGTGGTTTCATCTTGTGCGGGGTTAGGGCTGTTTTGGAACAATTGCGGCCTGGCCGCCTCCAGTATAAAATCGAGCCCTATTGACTGCGATTGGCCGCTATTAGTTACGATTTCGGCTTTTATTTCCGATTCATCCAGGGAAATCCAATTGCTTAAATAACCGCTTTCATGGGCCGTAAATGACAATTCCAGCAAATTGCCGGGTATTCCTACCTGTTGCCGGGTATTCGACCAACTTACCGCCACCTTGTTCTCCTTTAACTGCGCCGTATGCAATTCGCGAGCGCCGTCAGACGACAACGATACGTCGTTCAGAGATAGTGCAGCTGAGGGCCATTGCAAAGCAAATTGACCGCCCTGCATCTCCTCTACCCCCGCAGGCAATTTGACGGCCAGCTTGTATGATCTTCCCTTTGTGCACCACGTATCCATAGCCTGGAGCCGTTTTGCGCTTGTGGCTACCCACCGGTCTTCTATATCCTGCTGCAGCAAATTTGCCGGCTCAGGGACAATACTGCAGTTGATATCTCCGATTTTTATAGCTATAAATTGCAAGCTGTCTGCCGTAGCTACAAGGGAATCAAGCAGAA
>JAEUUQ010000505.1 GCA_016787505.1 Saprospiraceae bacterium
TTTGTTGCACAACGAAAACAACGAACACCGCTGCACGGGTTGTTCGGCTTGCGAGGTAGCCTGCCCCAACGGCTCGATAGAGATCATCTGGGCGCGCAGGGAAGACCCCGAGACGGGCAAAAAGAAAAAGCAGATTGAGACCTTCGTATACCACTTGTCGATGTGTACGATGTGCAATCTGTGTATTCTGTCGTGCCCCACCGATGCGATCAAAATGGGGCATGATTTCGAGCACGCGGTATTCGACCGTTCTCAATTGACTAAAGTGCTTAACCGGCCGGGTTCGAAGCTGGAAAAAGGCGTAGAAGAATAACAAATTTATGGAAAAGATAATTTTCTACATTTTATCTGCGACAATACTGTCACTCAGTCTGATGTCGGTGCTCAGCCGCAAATTGCTGCGCTCGGCGGTTTACCTCTTTGGGGTGCTTACGGCTATCGCAGGTTTTTATTTTCTGATAGGCTACCATTTCCTGGGCGCCGTTCAGCTCACCGTGTATGCGGGCGGTATCGTTGTGCTCATCATTTTCTCCATTTTGCTCACCCACGAGATCGACCATCAAATGCCTACCCCCGATTGGAGCCGGGTGGCAGTTGCCGGCGCCTTGTGCGTGGCAGGGGCGGTTATGTTCGTGCAACTGTTGCAGGGCAGCCTGTTTAGCAGGGTGGAGGCGCCCGAGCAGAGCGACCTCAACACGGTGGGGAATACGCTGCTGAACCCTGGCGGAGGAGGTTACCTGCTGCCTTTTGAAGTTGTCAGCATCTTGTTGCTGGCTGTTATGATCGGCGCTATCGTGATTGCAAAGCAAAGACACAGCGTCGACAATTCTTCACCAGAAAAACAAGCGCCATGATACCTGGAGTCAGCCTGATTGAGATCCTGACGGTTTCCACCCTGATGTTTTTTATAGGCGTATACGGATTTTTGACGCGCAAAAACCTGATCACTATACTGATGTCGCTGGAGCTGATGCTCAACGGCGCCGCGATCAATTTTGTAGCTTTCAACAAATACTTATACCCGGGGCAGCCCAACGGCCAGCTTTTTGCCTTGTTCCTGATAGCCGTTGCCGCTTGTGAAGTGGCGCTGGCCATTGCTATCGTGATCAATTTGTATCGCAAGATCAAGGCAGTAGATGTAGAGCAGGTGAATACACTTAAACACTAGCGGTATGGAAGGTTATGCTTTTACGATTTGGATTATTTTATTGCCGTTTCTGGTTTTTTTGGTGACGGGTGTGCTGAGCTTGCGCATCAGGCCCCAACTTGCCGGATGGATCGGCACGGCAGGCATCCTGGTTACGCTGGTGTTGAGCCTGCTCACTGCCTGGAATTATTTCAGCGCGGCCCTGCCCGCCGACGGCGGTTGGCCTACTGTTATCCCGGTCAATTATACCTGGCTGCGGTTTAGCGAAACCCTGGTAGTGCATATGGGCGTCTTGCTCGATCCCATTTCTATTATGATGCTGGTGGTGATCTCTATCGTATCGTCGATGGTGCACATTTACAGCTTGGGGTACATGAAAGACGAACCCGGTTATGCCCGGTATTTTGCGTTTTTGTCGCTGTTCAGCTTTTCGATGTACGGATTGGTATTGGCCACCAACCTGTTCCAGATCTATTTCTTCTGGGAATTGGTGGGCGTATCGTCTTATCTGCTTATAGGTTTTTACTACGACCGGCCTTCGGCGGTGGCAGCGGCCAAAAAGGCGTTTATCGTTACGCGTTTTGCCGACTTTGGCTTCCTGGTGGGCATCCTGCTGTTGTCGTGGTATAGCGGCACGTTTGATTTTCTGGCACTTAACAACCCCGACGGGGCGGCGATTGCCGGAGCGGCGTCGGCTACGTTTATGGGCGCTTCGGTGCTCACCTGGGCTTTGGTGCTGATCTTTATAGGGGGCGCCGGTAAATCGGCCATGTTCCCGCTGCATATCTGGCTACCCGATGCCATGGAAGGCCCCACTCCCGTATCAGCGTTGATCCACGCTGCTACGATGGTTGTGGCGGGCGTGTACCTGGTAGCACGGCTATTCCCGGTATATCATTTGTCGGGGGGCGCCGCGCTCGAAGTGGTGGCCTGGACCGGCGCTATTACGGCTTTATTTGCTGCACTTATCGCCATCACCCAGGAGGATATCAAGCGGGTATTGGCTTATTCTACGATGTCGCAGATAGGTTATATGATGTTGTCGCTGGGCGTGTCGGGTTATGGCGGAGAAGAAGGACTGGGGTACACGGCCTCTATGTTCCACTTATTTACCCACGCCATGTTTAAGGCCTTGTTATTCCTTGGCGCCGGCGCCGTTATTCACGCCGTACACAGCAACGTGATGGGCGACATGGGGGGCTTGCGCAAATACCTGCCGATCACGCATGCGGCGTTTCTGGTAGCTTGTCTGGCTATCGCGGGTATTCCGCCATTGTCGGGATTTTTCTCCAAAGACGAAATTCTGGCTGCGGCATTGCACCACAATCCGGCCATTTACGGTATCGCCTTGCTGGTAGCCGGCCTTACCGCGCTGTATATGTTCCGCTTGTATTTCCGGGTATTCTGGGGCGAAGAAAAAGCGTATGCCCACAAGCCGCACGAAGCGCCCCTGGTGATGTGGGGCCCCTTGATGGTGTTGGCGGCCTTGAGCGTAGTGGGCGGTTTTATTCCATTTGGCCACTACGTATCTTCCGACCGCCAGGTGATGGCCATGCACCCCGAGATGAGCATTGCCGTGACGGCCAGTGTGGTGAGCATTGCCGGTATATTGCTGGCGATGTGGCTTTACCGCAAGCCTTCGGCCGTACCGGCGCAAATTGCCGGCAGCCTGGGCAGCTTGTACCAATCGGCTAAAAACAAGTTTTACATCGACGAAATATACATGGGCGTCACCAAAAAGGTCTTGTTTGGGGGCATAGCAACCCCGGTGGCCTGGTTTGACCGCCATATTGTGGATGGTACCATGAACGCTATTGCCAACCTGACTGCCTGGATTTCTTCGGTTATCAAGGGCATGCAGTCGGGACAGGTACAACAATACGCCGTCGGCTTTGTAGTCGGCGTACTGGGCCTCGTGGTGATATTTATTTATTGGTTGAAGTTCTGAAGATAAGCACATGAATATGCTACTCCTTTTACTGATCATTCCCGCACTGACTGTCGGTGG
>JAEUUQ010000534.1 GCA_016787505.1 Saprospiraceae bacterium
CCCGGTATGTATATCGTGAACGGATACAACCGCGACGGCCAATTGATTGCCAATGGGAAGTTTGTGAAGAAATAAGAGGTTGTGGGTTGTCGGTTGTGGGTTGTGAGTTATGGGTTGTCGGTTGTAAGTAACTGAACCCACAACCCACAACCCATAACTCACAACCCATAACCCACAATCACCGGCTATGAACAAATGGGCATTCGCGGCGCTTCTCTTAGCGCTATTACCGGTTCATGCATGTCGCCGGCAGGCGACGACTACCGGAAATCAGACCGTGCAAGAGGCGTTGCCTTATGTGCCTTTCCATTTAGACACCTTGCAACGCCGCACCTTCAACTACTTCTGGGACCTGGCGCTTCCGGGCAATTTCCAGACCCCCGACCGTTACCCGACACTTACGTTCTCCAGTATTGCCGCTACCGGTTTTGGGCTTACAGCCTACCTGGTCGGCGTAGAGCGCGGTTATATCACACGCGAACAGGCGGCAGAGCGCGTGCTTCGCACACTGGACGTATTGGCTGCTTTGCCGCAAAGCGACGCCCGTGAAGGCGTGGGCGGCCACAAAGGCTTCTTTTACCATTTTCTTACGCTCGACAAGGCAGTTCGCTTCAAAGAAGTAGAACTTTCCACTATCGATACCGGCTTATTGATGGCAGGAGTGCTTAGTGCGATGAGCTATTTCGACGGCGACAACGAAACCGAAAAAAAGATCAGAGAAAAGGCCGACTGGCTGTACAGAAGAGTAGAATGGGACTGGTTCCTTAATGAAAAAGGCAACCTATCCATGGGCTGGCACCCCGAAAGGGGCTTTCTGAAAAGTGAATGGATAGGCTACAACGAGGCCATGGTGCTACTCATCATGGCTATGGGGTCGCCAACCCATCCGATACCGGCCTCCTGTTGGGAAAACTGGTGTCGCCCATACCAATGGAGCAACTTTGAAGGCCAGGAACACGTCAACTTTGACCCCTTGTTCGGCCACCAGTACAGCCATATGTACATCGACTTCAAAGGCATTCAGGACGGCTACATGCGCCAAAAAGGCATCGACTATTTTGAGAACAGTCGCCGGGCCACCTTGTCCAACAGGGCATATTGCATACGCAACCCCGGCGGATTCAAAGACTACGGAGAAAACGTGTGGGGCCTCACCGCCTGCGACGGGCCCCACAACGGCAAACAACTGTACAATGGCAAGTTGACGCAATTTTTTGAATACGGCGCCAGGGGCGCCTGCAACATCCAGATCGTAGACGACGGCACTATTGCACCGACTGCGGCGGGAGGCTCCGTGCCTTTTGCCCCCGAAGTGTGCCTGCCTGCGCTTGAAACTATGTGGAATAAATACTACCCCTCGCTGGTGGGCCATTATGGCTTCAAAGACGCGTTTAATCCCAGCTTCACTTTCACACCTGGCAACGAAAATGGCTGGTTTGACGTCGACTATCTGGGAATTGACCAGGGGCCTATCGTCATCCAGATTGAAAATTACAGAAACGGGTTTGTCTGGAATTTGATGAAAAAAAACCCTTACATCATAGATGGACTGAAAAAAGCGGGATTTGAGGGAGGATGGTTGGATAAGCAGTAATCCATTTTAAAAAGACATTTTTATGAAAATAATAAAATACCTACGCCTTCCGGCACTGCTGGTCGTCGCTTTTATGATCAATGTTTTTGCAGTGCAAAACGACTTGTTGGTCGACCCGCCCAAAGACAAGACCATAGAACAGAAAATCGATTCCGTGCTGGCCAGGATGACCCTCGAAGAAAAAATCGGCCAGCTTACGCTTTTTACCAGCGACTGGGACGTGACGGGGCCCACCGTGCGGGAAAACTACAAAGCCGATATCAAAGCAGGCAAAGTAGGCGCCATCTTCAATGCGCACACGGCCGCTTTTAACCGCGAATTGCAGCGCATAGCCGTAGAAGAAACCCGACTGGGCATACCGTTGTTGTTCGGCTACGACGTTATTCACGGCTACAAAACGATATTCCCCATCCCGCTTGGAGAGGCGGCAAGCTGGGACATGGAGGCGGTCGAAAAATCGGCCCGGGTAGCGGCCGTAGAGGCCAGCGCCGCCGGTTTGCACTGGACTTACGCTCCGATGGTTGACATCGCCCGCGACCCCCGCTGGGGGCGCATCTGCGAGGGCGCCGGCGAAGACACTTACCTGGGGAGTCTGATCGCCGCTGCCCGGGTCAAAGGCTTTCAGGGTAAAGACCTGGCCGCCGACAACACCCTTGCTGCCTGCGTAAAACACTACGCCGCCTACGGCGCTGCTCAGGCAGGTCGCGACTACCACACCGTTGATATGTCGGAGCGCGTATTGCGCGAAATTTACCTGCCGCCTTTTAAAGCGGCAAAAGATGCAGGCGTCAGAACTTTTATGACCTCTTTTAATGAACTCGACGGCGTGCCCGCCACGGCCAACGGTTTTTTGCTCACCGACATATTGCGCAAGGAATGGGGCTTCAATGGCTTCGTAGTTACCGACTACACCTCCATCAACGAAATGGTGGATCACGGCAGTGCGGCCAACGAAAAAGATGCCGGTGAACAAGCCATCAATGCAGGTGTAGATATGGACATGCAGGGCGCCGTATTTTACAACTACCTCGCCCAGTCTGTCAAAGAAGGCAAAGTGAGCGTCAAAACGATCGACGAGGCCGTGCGCCGCATACTGCGTATCAAATTTGAACTCGGTTTGTTTGACGACCCCTATCGCTATAGCGACGTAGAACGCGAACGCCGGCTGGTGATGTCGCCCGAACACCAGGAAATAGCCCGAGATGTGTCGCGTAAATCCATCGTATTATTGAAAAACGAACGCCAGGCGTTGCCATTAAATAAAACAATCGGTACGCTTGCCGTTGTAGGACCGCTAGCCGACAACAAAAGCGAGCTGATAGGCTCTTGGAGCGGCGCCGGCGATTATACCCAATCGGTTAGTCTGCTCGAGGGTATTCGCGCCAAAATTGGGCCGGGTACTTCGCTATTGCACGTAAAAGGTTGCGAAGTAGAAGGCACGGACAAAAGCGGTTTTGAAGCGGCACTGGTTGCCGCAGCTAAAGCCGATGCGGTTGTTCTAGCTATTGGTGAAAAAGCCCAGATGAGCGGCGAAGCTGCCAGTCGGGCTTTTATCGATCTGCCGGGTGTACAACAAGACCTCGTAAAAGCGCTGGCTGCCACCGGCAAACCGGTGATCGTGGTGCTGATGAACGGCAGGCCGCTGGCAATTCCGGAAGTACACGACAAAGCAAGCGCCATATTGGAAACCTGGTTTTTGGGTACCCAGGCCGGCCACGCTATAGCCGATGTATTGTTTGGCGATTATAACCCTTCGGGTAAATTGCCCGTCACCTTTCCGCGCAACCTGGGCCAGGTCCCTATTTTTTACAATATGAAAAATACCGGCAGGCCGATGGATCCCAATGACAAATACACCAGCAAATACCTCGACTCGCCCAATACGCCCTTGTATCCGTTTGGTTACGGACTGAGCTACACCACCTTCAAATATGGAGTACCTGTGCTGAATAAGAATAGCTTTAAGGCAA
The DNA here is from genome assembly GCA_016787505.1 of Saprospiraceae bacterium. Lineage (GTDB taxonomy): Bacteria > Bacteroidota > Bacteroidia > Chitinophagales > Saprospiraceae > JABWBR01. The sequence continues at coordinate 3,565 of JAEUUQ010000534.1, forward strand.
GCGAACAAATTACCGTTACCGTACCTGTAACGAATACCGGTACACGCAATGGCGAAGAAGTAGTACAATTATACGTGCGCGACCTGGTGGGAAGCGTAACCCGACCGGTAAAAGAACTTGTGGATTTCCGAAAAGTCATGTTGAAGGCAGGAGAAAAGAAAGAAGTGGTTTTCAAATTGTCAGCCGATCAACTCAAATTTTACGACCGACAGATGAAATGGGTAGCAGAACCCGGCGAATTTGAAGTAATGGTTGGCGGCAATTCCGCAGAAGTACAAAGCGTCAGGATCACATTGAAATAACCAACTAAAACAAAAGATTATGATAAAAGGTATTACCCTCCGTACAGTTGCGGCCTTGTGGCTCATACTGGCGGCCTGGACGCTGCAAGCCCAGGTTACCATAAAAGGGAAAGTAACCGATGATGCCCACGAACCCCTCATCGGTGTCAATATCCTGGTGAAAAACTCGACTGCCGGCTCGGTTTCCGAGTTGGATGGTACATTCGAACTTACGGTACCCAACCCTTATGTTACGCTGGTATTTTCCTATATTGGGTACAGCACGCAGGAAGTAGCCTTAAAAGGACAAACTACTATTGACGTGACATTGAGCGAGGGCAGCCAGTTGCTCAACGAAGTAGTCGTAGTTGGCTACGGCACACAGCGAAAAAGCGACGTGACCGGCTCGGTAGCCAGCGTAAAATCGGAAGATATCCAAAAGATCGCCACCTCCAGCGTCACGCAGGCGCTTCAGGGTAAGGTGGCGGGCGTGCAGGTCACCGCTTCGTCGGGACGGCCCGGCGACGGCGCCGTGGTGCGCGTGCGCGGCGTGGGTACCTTTAACGGCACAGCCCCTATATATGTAGTAGATGGGGTTATTTTGGATAATATGGACTTCCTCAACCCCAGCGATATTGAAAGCATAGAAGTGCTCAAAGACGCTTCTGCCGCAGCTATTTACGGTACGCGGGGGGCCAACGGCGTCATCATGGTCACCACCAAAAAAGGACGGCAGAGCGATAAAACGCATTTCAGCTTTAATAGCTACGTGGGACAGCAGCGGGTAGCTCAAAAAATAGACCTTGTCAACGCCCGCGATTACGCCCAGTTATCCAACGAAGCAGCCATGAATACCGGCACGCCCAAACCCTTTGCCGATCCCGATGCACTAGGTGAAGGCACCGACTGGCAGGACGTGATTTTCCGCGATGCTATGATACAGAACTACAACCTGTCGGCCAACGGCGGCAACGATAAAATCCTGTTCAACCTCAGCGCCGACGTATTCCGCCAGGAAGGCATCGTGCGCAGCTCGTATTTCAACCGCTATTCTTTCCGGGCCAACAATGAGTACCGGCTTACCAAAGACGTCAAAGTAGGCCACAACCTCATGTACCAATTTACCGACAACAACAACGAACCCGGCGGCATCCTCTTTACGGCGTATACTGCCGACCCGACGGTGGTAGCACGCGACTCGGCGGGCAACTTCGGCAATACGTCCAATCGCTCGAATGTGAGCAACCCGGCTGCCCAACTCGAATACAACGAATACAACAGGGGGTATGCCCAGCAGTTGATAGGCAACGTTTTTGGCGAAGTATACATCCTGCGCAACTTTACCTTCCGCAGTACTTTCAACTTCTCGATGGGCAATTCAAGGGGAAAAAGCTTTACGCCTGAATTTTTCGTAAACGACAAACAATTCAACCCCGAAAGCATATTGAGCGTGTCGCTCAACCGCTCTCGCGACTGGCAGTGGGAAAATACCCTTACTTATACCAAAGCCTGGGACCTTCACCGCGTCACCGTGCTTGGAGGGGTAACTTCGCAGGCGCGCGATTTTGAAAATTGGGGCGGCTCGCGCCGTCGACTTGTTGGCGATGCCGAAGAATTTTATTACCTCAATGCCGGCGATATTGAAACGCAAACCAACTTCAACGGCGCTTCGCAGGAAAAATATTATTCCTATTTGTTCCGGCTTAACTATGCGTTCAAAGACCGCTACCTGCTCACTGCTTCTTTCCGCCGCGACGGATCGTCAAAATTCGGCAGCGAGCGGCGCTTCGGCAATTTTATGTCGGTGGCCGCCGCCTGGCGCGTGATCGAAGAATCGTTTATGCGCAACCAGGATTTCTTTTCCAACCTCAAATTGCGCCTGAGCTGGGGCGTGTTGGGTAATGATAAAATACCTTATACCGCCGCCATACCTACGGTGACCAGCAACCTCAACGCCGTATTCGGCACCACCGAAGACCTCTTGTTCGGCGCAACGCCTACACGGCTGGCCAATAGTTTCCTGCAATGGGAAGAAAGCAAAACCACCGACATAGGCATCGACATAGGCGTACTCAACAACCGCCTCACCCTGGAAGTAGACCGGTATATCCGCAAAACCTTCGAAATTTTGCTGCCTGTGCCGATTCCCGATTATGTAGGTTCGGAAGGCGACCCCTATGTAAACGCCGCCAACCTGGAAAACAGGGGCTGGGAACTTACCATCAACTGGCGCGACCGCCTCGGCAAAGTAGCCTACCATATCGGCGGCATAGGATCTTATAATAAAAACGAAGTATTGTCACTGGGTACCGGCAACGAAGCAATCATCGCCGGCGGCGTATCGGGCGGCGGGTTTTCTACGCGTTCGGAAGTAGGCATACCCATCGGCTCTTTTTACGGCTATGAGGTAGAAGGCATTTATCAAAATCAGGCCGACCTCGACAATTTCCCCAAACGCGGCGATGAAAAACCCGGCGACTTGCGATTTGCCGATACCAACGGCGACGGCGTTATCAGCACCGACGACCGCGTTTTCATTGGAAATGCGCTTCCCGATTATATCTACGGCTTTAATGCAGGTTTAGAATTTGCGGGCCTCGACCTCAGCGTCGACTTCAACGGCGTTTACGGCAATGAACTCTATAATGCTAAAAAAATGGACCGCTTCTTTGGCGTAACTAATTTTGAAACAAGCTTCCTGGATCGTTGGAACGGTGAAAATACAAGCAACACAGAGCCGCGAGTTACCAACGGCGGTTATCCCAACTACGCCGTTTCTGAGCGTTTTATCGAAGATGGTTCCTTCCTGCGCCTGCGCAGCGTGATGCTGGGATATACCCTGCCCGAATCGCTGACCGGCAAAATAAAAATGGAACGGCTTCGTATCTATTTTAGCGCTACCAACCCCCTCACCTGGTCTACCTACAGCGGTTATTCGCCCGAAGTGACCAGCGAAAGCGCTATCGATAACGGTATCGACCGCGGTATTTATCCGGTAGCTAAGGTGTTCACCTTTGGTATACAAGCCGGTTTTTAATTAATTTTTTTGTAAATGTTTAGTAGGGTTTAGTGCATGCACAGTTAAGCGAATTCGCTTATAAATCAAGGATCAAACCTCAAAAAAAATCCCCTACTAAACCCTACTAAACCCTACTAAACCCTACTAAACATTTTTTAAACGAAAAAAAAAAGTCATGACATACAAGTCCATAACCCGCTACGCGATCCTCACCCTTGTGCTTGCCGTGTCTTCTACAGCTTGCAAGCAGGAGTGGCTGGAGGTAAAACCGCAGGGCGAGCTCACTACCGGCAATTTCTTCCAGGAAGAAGACCACGCCGTGTGGGCTACCAATGCGGTCTACAGCATGCTTCGCGACTGGAATGTGCACGCGTTTAATTACGTAGGCATGACCGATATCGCTTCTGACGATGCCGACAAAGGCAGTTTGATAAATGATGCCATTTTCCTCGCCGACCTCGACAATTTTACGCTGGACGCCGGCCACCAGTCGCCCGCCAGCATTTGGAACGGCTATTACCAGTCGATATACCGCGCCAACGTAGCTATTGAAAATATTCCCAACATCCCCGAAATGAACGAAACGCTGCGCCAGCGACTGATAGGGGAATGTAAGTTTTTGCGGGCGTACTACTATTTTAATCTGGTAAGGTGGTTTGGCGATATTCCATTGATAACCAGGGCACTCCAACCCGATGAGTACTACACCCAAACCCGCACGCCGGCGGCGCAGGTATATCAACAAATCATTCTAGACCTCACCGAGGCGGCAGCAGTGTTACCCCTCAAATCGCAATATGCACCGGGTGATCTGGGGAGAGCTTCGCAAGGCGCAGCTAAAGGCATCCTGGCGAAAGTATATCTCACCTTGGGCGACTTCGCCAACGCCGAAACCGCTGCACTCGAAGTGATCAACTCAGGGCAATATGCACTGTATCCCAACTTTGCCAAGATCTTCCAGCGCGAAGGCGAACATAGCTCGGAATCGGTATTCGAAGTGAGTTGCGTGGCACTCGAAACAGGCGGCGGCGGCAGCCAATACAACCAGATACAAGGCGTGCGCGGCACACCCAACCTGGGCTGGGGGTTCAACCAACCCACTACAAGCCTTCGTTCTGCGTTTGAGACCGGCGACCCACGTCGCAATGCGACTATCCTCGAAGTAGGTGAAACGCTGCCCGACGGCTCCGCTATCGTACTCGATAACCCGGATATGCTCAACGAAAGCTATAATCAAAAAGCATGGGTGCCCGAACACGTGGGCTTCCAGGAGAATAGTCCCGGCAATATCCGCCTGCTCCGCTATGCCGATGTGTTGCTCATCGCCGCAGAAGCCCTCAACGAAAACGGCAAATCTCAGGATGCATTGGTATATCTGAATATGGTGCGCGCCAGGGCTAAAGGTAATAGTACGAATCCCAATCTGCTCCCACCTGTTACGGTGACCGACAAAGACCAGCTGCGCCAGCGCATCTGGAATGAACGCCGCGCAGAATTGGCACTGGAGCAACACCGCTGGTTTGATCTGGTGCGCCAGGGACGCGCCGCAGCCGTGATGCAAGCCCACGGCAAAACCAATTTTATGGCAGGTAAACACGAATTATTCCCGATTCCGCAAAGCGAAGTGGACCTCAGTGGAGGGTTGCTGACGCAGAATCCGTTTTATGAATGAGGTTTAGTAGGGTTTAGTAGGGTTTAGTAGGGAAAACTAAACCCTACTAAACTGCCGCAGGCACTAAACCTCCTTATTCCACCATTTCCCTTCCACCGGCTTATGTTCATAGGCTATGAGCCGGTCGATAAGGGCGGAGGTTTCGTTTTCTACGATAAGCAAATCGCGGTGAAAAGGTTTGATAAACCCTTCTTCGGAGGCATGAGCGACATACGCGATGAGTTGGTCAAAAAAGCCGTTTATGTTCAACAGCCCGATAGGCTGGCGGTCTTGTCCCAGTTGTACCAGCGTAACCATCTCAAACAACTCATCGAGGGTGCCGTAGCCTCCGGGCAGGGTGATGACACCCTGTGATAATTGGGCCATCTTTACTTTTCGCTCATACATGCTGTTTACCAGGTACACCTCCGTCAGGCCTGTGTGGCATAATTCTTTTTCCTGTAAAAAATGCGGGATTACGCCCACGACTTGTCCGCCGGCCGCCAATGCGGCATCGGCCAGCACGCCCATGAGTCCTACGTTGCCGGCGCCGTATACGATGCCTATTCCTCGGCGGGCCAACTCCCGGCCCAAAGTTCGTGCAGCTTCGGCATAGATTTCATTAAAGCCGGCGCTGGAGCCGCAAAAAACGCTTAGGTGTTGAATCATGTGTTCTCTGTTCTCTGTTCTCTGTTCTGTGTTCTCTGTTCTCTGTTCTCTGTTCTCTGTTCTCTGTTCAAGATTAATTGGTAAAGATAAGGAACGGATAACAGACAACGGAGAACGGAGAACAGAGAACAATTTCTTAATAAAATGTGAAAAGCGGTTTCTTGCAGGGTTATCCGCTTGTAAAGCCGTACTTTTGGCCACTATTTTAATGATTCTTTCATCTCAAACCAAGTTATAATGAAAAAACTGTTTTCGCTTACCCTTTTGACCGCACTTGCGGCTACATTATCACACGCACAGATTAAGACGCCGCAGCCCAGCCCTGGCAGCGAGTTGAAGCAAACGGTGGGCCTTACCGACATTTCGATTGTATATTCGCGTCCAAGCGCCAAAGACCGCGCGGTATTTGGCAAAGATGGCGTTGTGATGTACGACCAGCCCTGGCGTACCGGCGCCAACAGCGCTACCAAACTTACTTTCAGCGATGACCTGAAAGTGGGCGGACAAGAAGTTAAAAAAGGATCTTATGCCGTAATTACAGTTCCTGGCGCTACCGACTGGAAGGTGTCTTTGTATACCTACGAAAGCAGCAACTGGAGCAGCTATCTCGAGAAAACTGCTGCGGTAAGCTTTTCAGTTCCCGCTGCCAAACTGGGCCACAAAGTGGAGACCTTTACGATTGATGTAAACAACATTCGCAACACCTCGGCAACGATTGACCTGGTATGGGAAATGACCAAGGTGAGCATCCCGGTAGAAGTAGAAGTGGACAAGAGAGTAACTGCCGATATCGACAAAGTACTCGCCGGCCCTACTGCAGGCGACTACTACGCTGCCGCTTCTTATTACCACGATGCCGGCAAAGACCTCAACAAGGCATTGGAGTGGATACAGAAAGCAACCGCAGGCGATAGCCCCGCTTTCTGGCAGGTTCGCCGCGAAGCCCTCATCCTGGGCGACCTTGGCCGCTACGACGACGCTGTCAAAGCCGCTGAGAAATCAAAAATGCTGGCCGAAAAAGCCGGCAACGACGAGTATGTTCGCATGAACAATAAGTCGATCGAAGAGTGGAAAGCTAAGAAGGCTGGGAAGAAGTAATATTCAGTTGTGGGTTGTGGGTTGTGAGTTATCAGATAACCCATAACCCATAACTCACAACCCACAACAGTGCCGACCGCTACTTCTCATAACACCCCACATCCGGCATAACGCCGCGGGCAATGCCTACGAGGTCGATATCAATGCCGGGAATGGGTATTGCCTGGTCAATTGCTACCGATAGAGAGTCGAGGTGATAATCGTATTCGTTGGGATCGATAAATAGCTTGGTGTCGCGGTTGCCGTTGATACAGGGCAGGCATTGATTGTCGAGGAAACCCGCGTAAATCCCGCCTTGCGTAGTCAACAACTGATCGACGCGTACCACGCAGTTTTCGAATTTTATTTTAAAAAAATCGGGAACCTGCCCCCCCGAAACATC
>JAEUUQ010000624.1 GCA_016787505.1 Saprospiraceae bacterium
AATATAAGTCCAGGATATAAAAATACCAAGTGGTGATAGAATAATATTTTTATGATCAATTAAATAATAAATAATGAAAAAACCATTGTTGATTTTTGCAATGCTTTATTGTAGTAATTGGCTTGGCAGCCAATCCTTGGACAGTTTTTCGGTTGAAATAAATAAAAAGAGAGAAGGTTATGATTTTATTGAAACTATGTTGCAAGGAAAAAAAATAGTATTGCTAGGCGAGCTAGATCATGGGGACGGTTCTTCCTTCAGCATTAAAACAGAATTGATAAAATATCTTCACGAAGAACTAGGATACAATACGCTGGTTTTTGAAGCATCTATTATTAATTGCGACTTTCTTTGGAATGCTATTAGCGATAGTGCTAGATTTAAGAATCAAATAAAAAATAGTATTTATAATATTTGGAGCGAAGTTGAAGAAACGAAAGAATTATTTAATTATATTGAAGAACAATACCGGAGAGGCGTCCCATTAAAGATTGTGGGGATTGACCCGCAGTTTTCAGGCATAGAAAATACGCATGAGTTTATTCTGTTGTTGAAAACAACTTTACCTCCGCACATAGTAGCTAGTAAGTCGTTTTCTGAATTTATGTATGAAATAGAAATAATGAGTACCTGGATGGTATTTCCAAAGGAAAAACAGCATAAGTTGTCAGAAGAAGAATTTGTAAATTACTGCGATACAATATTTGAAGCCATAAGTAATATGGAGGGTTCCAAAATAAATCTATCATTGTGGAAAATGTATTTGGATAACGTGAAAATAATGGGTAAAATAAAAAGAAAGAGGGACAAACTTTCTTTTGAGATGCGGGATGAACAAATGTACAAGAATGTCAACTATTGGATAAAGGAGAATCCCAATGAAAAAATTATTATTTGGGCGGCTAATGCCCATATAGTTAGAAAAGATAATGTTCTTAAAAAACAAGGCAATGATTTTTATCTGTTAGGGCTAAAAAAATTAGGCGATTATTTGTACGAAAACTATCCTGATTTGCTCTACGCTGTTGCATTTACATCAGGCCAAGGCGCGACATTAGACATATCAAATCCTGACAAAACCAATATCATAAACACGCCAAAACACAATTCATTGGAAGGTTTGATGTCAGGCAGAAAAATTTGTTTCGTCGATTTAAATTTATTTGAAAACAACTTGGGGTTAGGGCAATACGATTCGCAATTGTTCTATACAAATACAATATGTGCCGCTAAATGGAGTCAACATTTTGATGGTTTTATTTATATTCCCGAAATGCGCCCTTCTACTCCATTGTGGCAAAGCAATAAAAAGTGATAATAACCGTACCCCGACGCCTTAAATGCGAAACCAGCCATTGGCAATCAATAAATTAGCTCGATTGTTGTTACATTATGAAAAACTATCTACTTTAGAGCCGCGAAAAAGATATCATTCAAACCGGCCATAAGCATAGCTCTCCATGCGGCCGGGAGCTTTTCCAGGCCATCTTCACAGAAATCCGATCAACTTAGTTTGTTGGTATGGCAAGGCGTTTCTGCCTGTGTTGCCATAAAAATGACGCTATGCTCCAGACAACTACATTTCCGCAGAGGAAAAAAATGCAGTTTTTTACATTGATGACCCTGGTTATTCCGGTTTGGGTTTTACAAGCGCATGCGCCTGCTATCATGCTTCCGCCTCCGACACTTGGCGCCTATCCCAATACTACGGTAATTGCCGGACAGAATAGCAGTGTCAGCCCAAGTGAAGCGCCCACTGGTACGAGCAGTGCAACGGCCTATACCCACACCAATTTTAGCGGCGTATTTACCGTAAACCCCATTACCGGCGTAGTAGCAATCACCGATGTCAAACAAGCCGGTACGTATACGGTGACGGTAAAAGCCTTTGGCGCCGGGGGCACAACCACTGCGACTTTCACGCTCATCGTAACTAACCCAGCGTGTAGCCAGGGTTTGTTTGGTGGGAATACTATTTTGTCAGAAGGAGGCAGGCGTTCAATAGCCATCGGGGATTTCAACGGGGATGGCAACCAGGATTTAGCTGCCATACAAAGTAATATCATTTCTTTTCGCCTCGGCGACGGCTTGGGCGGATTTAGCGGCAATATACCGATAGCGAGTATTCCCAACCCTACTTCATTAGCTATTGGGGATTTTAACGGAGATGGTAATCAGGATGTGGCTGTTTCAAGTAGTGGTGGTTACTCCAATGGCAAAGTTTATATATTTTTGGGAAATGGATTGGGCGGCTTCACTCAAAGCACACAAGTCACAGTGGGGCGTTATCCTGCATTTGTGGCGCTTGGTGATTTTAATGGCGATGGAAAACAGGATTTTGCCGCTGCAAATTCAAATTCTAATACGGTTTCTATCCGCGTTGGCAACGGCATGGGTGGCTTTAGCGGAGGTTCAAATATAGCGGTTGGCTACGGTCCTGAGTACTTAGCAATTGGCGATTTCAACGAGGATGGAAACCAGGATTTCGCTGTAACAAATTCTATTTTTAGCATAGTTACTATCCGGCTTGGCGATGGCGCCGGCGGATTTAGCAGCAGTGCGGAAGCGACGATGGGCTCTACTCCATATTCTATTGCGATCGGCGATTTCAACGGGGATGGTCATCAGGATTTGGCTGCAACACATTTGAATTCTAATACGGTTACTATCCGGCTTGGCGATGGCGCCGGCGGATTTAGCGGCAGTACGGAAGTGGCCGTGGGCGGTACTCAACATTCCATAGCCATCGGTGATTTCAACGGAGATGGCCACCAGGATTTCGCGGTAACTAATTTTTACTCTGGTACGGTTTCTATCCAATTGGGCGATGGCTTAGGCGGATTTAGCGGCACTATATCAGTGGCGGTGGGCGCTTATCCATATTCTATTGCGATCGGCGATTTAAACGGAGATGGCCACCAGGATTTGGCTGTAACAAATGTATATGCTAATACAATTACTATCAAGTTAGGTATCGCAAATGAAATCAACCTACAGGGCAATAGCATTGATATTGCAGACGGCGACAACAGCCCTGATATGAGCGATCTTACCGATTTTGGTCAAAGCACTGGGGCTCCTATCATCCGTACTTTTAGCATCCAGAATACCGGCGATGCCGACTTGAGCATTAACAGCATCAGCTCCGATAATCCCCTTTTTTCGGTGGGCAACCTCAGCCCCGCCGGCTCTATTCCGGCAAATGGCTCGGCCACGTTTGAAGTTACTTTTACGCCAGGCGTATCGGCGGTTGAAAACGGCACACTAACCATCAGCAACGACGATTGTGATGAAGGCGAGTACGATTTCGAAGTGGCTGCTGCGGTTCTTATGTTGCCAACCATCGGCGGCTACCCCGACGCTACGGTAGTTGCCGGTCAGAATACCAGCATCAGCCCGAGTGTGGCGCCTACCTTTGCCGGCAGCGCGGTGGCGTATACTAACACCAATTTCAGCGGCATACTCAGCGTAGACCCCGCCACCGGCGTGGTGACGGTTACGGACGCCAGGCAGGCTGGGATTTTTGTGGTGACGGTAAAGATGGTAGGTTTGGGAGGCACGGCCACGGCGAATTTCTCGCTCACCGTTACCGACCCCGATTGCAGCCAGGGGCTGTTTGGGGACGGCACAGAGGTAGAGACGGAAGCCAGTACTACTTTTGTGGCGGTCGGCGATTTTAACGGCGATGGTATTCAGGATCTTGCCATTGCTAATGAAGGCTTTTACACGGTCTCTATAAGGCTGGGCGACGGTATGGGCGGTTTTGCCGGCAATACGGAAGCAAATGTTGGTTTCGAGCCTCAATCCATAGCCGTGGGTGATTTCAACAGCGATGGCAAGCAGGATATAGCCGTCGCCAACCGCTATGCCAATTCGGTCTCTATAAGGCTGGGCGACGGTTTGGGCGGTTTCTACGGCAATACGGACGTAGGGAGCGGTTCTAGCCCTTATTCCGTGGCAGTAGGTGATTTCAACGGCGACGGTATACAGGATCTGGCTGTAGCTAATGAAAACTCGTACACCGTTTCCATTCGGCTGGGCGACGGCGACGGCGGCTTTAGCGGCAGCACGGAAGTAGCCGTTGGCGACGTGCCGGTTTCAGTGGCTGTGGGTGATTTCAACGGCGATGGCCACCAGGATTTTGCTGCCGCAAATTATTTTTCCAACACGGTTTCCATCCGGTTTGGCAATGGCGCAGGCGGGTTTAGCGGAAGTACGGAAGTGGAGGCGGGTATGGGCCCGTATTCTGTGGCGATTGGCGATTTTAACGGCGATTCCAAACAGGATATAGCCATAGCTAACAATTTTTCCAACACGGTTTCTATCCGGTTGGGCGATGGCGCTGGCGGTTTTAGCGGCAGCACGGAAATAGAGGTGGGGTTAATCCCTAATTCCGTGGCAATCGGAGATTTCAACGGCGACGGAAATCAGGATTTTGCCACTGCCAACCTGATATCTGTATCCATTCGGCTGGGCGATGGCGCCGGCGGGTTTAGCGGCAGTACAGAGATAGCGGTTGATGACCCACTTTATGCTATAGCTATCGGCGATTTTAATGAAGATGGCAAGCAGGATTTTGCCGTGGCTAAGGCGCAAGATATTTCCGTCTATTTGGGCATTGCCAATGAGATAAACCTGCAAGGCAACGGGCTGAGCATCGCAGACGGGGACAACAACCCTGATACGGCTGATCATACCGATTTTGGACAGACCTCTGGTGCAGCGGTCACCCGCACATTTACTATACAGAATACAGGAACTCAAAACATAAACCTTCCGGCAGGCGCTATAACCCTTTCGGGTACGGATGCCGGGCTATTTGCGATAGATAATGTGGCACTTCCGGCCACCATTTTCGGCGCTGGTGGAACGCTCACTTTTGATGTTGTCTATACCCCGACGGGCGCCGGCATACATTCGGCATCGGTAGTGATCGCCAGTGATAACTGCGATGAAGCCAATTACGATTTTGCCATTCGCGGAGAGCGAATTTGTACCCCTCTTGCCTTTGCGGCTTGCCCGGGGCAACAAACCCTGGTGCTCGACGATAATTGTTCAGCGACGCTATCCGATTACCTCAGCTTAGCGTCAATTAGTGGAAATTGCACACTTCAAAGCCTGACCCAATCGCCCGCGCCGGGAAGTATCGCAATGGGAGTGGGCCAGTTGACCGTAACCCTTACTGTGACCGACGTCAGCACACAAAGCAATACCTGCCAGTTTATTGTAAACAAGATAGATAACACCCCGCCCAGCCTGCAATGCTCCAATCATACTGTCGTATTTAACGGACAGAGCAGCATACCGCTGGTTGCCGGCAACTTAGTGACGGCAAGCGACAACTGCGGATTGTCAAATATAACGTTGTTGCCTAATATGGTTCTTTGCCAGCAAGTGGGACAGGTAATACCCGTGACGGCAACTTTGGGAGGTAGTTCATGTTACAGCTTTATTACCGTATCGGGTCTTCCTTGTGGTTGGAGCCAACAACCTAACGGCGTGAACTGTATCAATGGCAACCAGGTCGCATACAGCCCAATTTCGCAAGTGTGGACGGCTACCAGTACCAACTGCTACAGTACTTCTCCTTATGTTTTCGATAAAATGGCTTTTGCACAGCGCACCCTGTGCGGCAACGGCAGCATCACTGCACAAGTGACAAGTATAAACGGTAGCGGTTGGGCCGGCGTAATTATGCGCGAAACGAATGACGGAGGGGCTAAAAAAATACAACTATCGACCAATCTGATTAACCTCCACCAGCGTGAATTCCGAACTTCTACCAATAGCTATGCTTCTATATACCCATTCTCAAGCAACAACAGGTACTGGCTTCGCATAGAGCGCAATGCGAATCAATTCAGCCTGTATACGTCCGTTAACGGCCAAAGTTGGATTTTTGCCGGCAGTCAGACAATATCTATGAATGCCTGTATTCAGATGGGTTTGGTATTAACCAGCGTCAATCCTGGAAGTACCTTGACGGCGACTTTTGCCGATGTGAGTTACACCGGTATGAATAGTGCATTGGCAACTCCCGTGGGCCTCGACTTTGCACAGGAAGCAGCCGAACCCGCAAATTACAGCGTATTTCCCAACCCTACTACCGGAGAATTGAATATCGATTTGGCATCCTACCTCGGCAGATCGGTGCGTATAGAAGTGTTAAGCATCGAAGGCAGGCTGCTGCAGGTTATTGCAATAGACGAAGTGGAAGCTACCCTCGAAAAGCTTGATCTTTCGCCATATTTGCCGGGAATATACTTAGTAAAGGCGACAACGGAAGGTCTGCCTGATGCGGTGCAAAGGGTAGTGAAGCGTTAATAAAAGGTGTGGCCAAATCAAAAACCAGTATTCTGATAATCGGAAACAATGACAAACACAAGGCCCGTTCCGGCGAGGCAAACGGAGCCACTCCTAATAATTAACACTAAGGGCAAAGTAGGCTAAAAAGTGGAATAAGTCAATAGGAGGCTGGAGCTGTTTTTCTTCCCCTTTTTTTGCCGTTTCATCCTGTCTACAAAGGGTTTGAGTTGGGGCAATCTGGCGAAGCAGCCTCTGCGCGCCTACTTTTGCAGCAACAAAATACCTGGCGATGACCTTCTCCCCACCGCTTGCAAGCGCAGCCGTGGTGGGTGACGAGGTGAGGCGTCACCCTGTCACCCCCCAGGATGTTCCATTGCCGTCACCCCCTTAGGCGATTCGTAGACATATTGAAAAAGTTTGGAGTAATCGAACCAAATACTTACTTTTAGCGTTAGTAACACGAAGCGTTAGTATGATAAAGAGCTTTGTCGATAAAGAGACTGAAAAGATCTGGTATGGGTCTTACTCCAAGAAGTTTCCAACTGACATTCAGCCAATTGGTAGAAGGAAATTGAGAATGATTAATAACGCGCAGGACATTAGCGATCTTCGAGTACCTCCAGGAAATAAGTTGGAAAAATTAAAAGGGAACCTAAACGATTTCTGGAGTATTCGAATAAACAACCAGTGGCGAATCATTTTCAAATGGATAGGAAATGACGCCTTCGAGGTTCAAGTAACAGACTATCATTAAATAGAAAAGCAGGATGAAAAAATTACCAAACATACATCCGGGGGAGGTCTTGTTGGAAGAGTTCCTGATCCCAATGGGAATCAGCCAATACAAGCTGGCAAAAGATCTTAAAATTCCCCAGACAAGGGTTAGCGAAATCGTGAAACAAAAAAGGAGAATTACAACTGACACCGCATTAAGGTTAAGCAAGTACTTCGGTACTTCGGCAAAGTTTTGGCTTGGACTTCAGGACGATTTCGATATAGAGGAATCCGTAAATATCTTGGCAAAAGATTTGTCGGAGATTCCGGAAATATAGCTCGCACCGCCAAGTTTTGGGCATGACCTAAGCTCGGGGGCGACCCCGCCCAAAGCGGGGCGCAAAGCCGGAAAAGTTATGACTAACTTGTCCCGTACCGACAGGTCGGGATAACTTGACGGTGTGCGGTATAAAGCCAGGTATTAGTAGCTTTTAGACATTATTACAATAAAGCAAATGAAAAACCTTATTTCAATCTTGAGCTTAACCCTATTGGTTTTCGGCTGTGGCACTAAAAAAGATTTGCCAATATCCTCAGAGTTTCAGGGTGTTAAATCGGAGGGACAAAACCCATTTTCAATAATTTGCGAATGCAAAAACAGTAACGGAATCTCTATTGAAGAATATGGAAGGTTATTGAGTGAAAAAAGTAGGATGTCACCTGAGGAGTATGCCCAAACAATACCAGAGATAATGGCGGATTCAGAGAATCCGTTTTTTAAGGAATTTGTCTATGACGAAGAATTCTTAATAAATCTAGAATTGCAAACAAAAGCATATGAGTCTCAAGAAGAAAAATCTCAGGACTTCGAAGAGATGATGATGGAATCCAGGAAGAAATTTCCAATTTGTTGGGCATTGATACCCTATATGACAATGGTAGTGAAAAATGGAAAATGAATGTAGTACCTAAATCCGTGCAATCCCAACATCCTGCTTAATCTGCGATTCTAAATTCTCACCTTGTCACCACCCGGGTAGTACCACTGCCGTCACCTCCTAAGGCGGTATATACGATAAACTCTTATTACTATCTGCAACTTGAATTGTTTATTTTTGCAGTTGTACCACACATTGATACGGGGCATTCCAAACAAAAGCCGGGCTACTTAAAACATTACTTAAATGGCAAGAATATTCATCACCGGCTCGGCAGACGGGCTTGGACAGTTAGCCGCAATATTATTGATTGCCGAAGGCCATCAGGTGGTGCTTCATGCGCGTAATGAAAAAAGAGGCAGAGAAGCTTTGGATAAAGTACCTGGTGCAGAAACTGTAGCCATAGCCGACCTTTCAAGCATAGAAGAAACCATACAGTTAGCTCAAAAAGTCAACGCTTTAGGCACGTTCGATGCTGTAATTCACAATGCCGGCGTTTATTACGCTCCGGCGAAAGAGCTGTTTGCTGTGAACACATTAGCCCCCTATATTTTAACCTGCCTGATAAAAAAGCCAAAGCGATTAATTTACCTTAGTTCTGATATGCAAGAAGGCGGAAGTTCAAAACTTGAGTGTTTTAAAACAAACATTAATCGTATTTCTTACTCTGATACGAAGTTGCATGTGCTAATGCTGTGCAAAGCAGTCGCACGGAAATGGCCAGACGTTTATGTTAATGCACTAGACCCCGGCTGGGTGCCCACCAAGATGGGCGGTTCTAATGCTCCTGATGATTTGGTAAGCGGGTATCAAACCCAAGCGTGGCTTGCCAGTAGTAATGATATGAAAGCAAAGGTCAGCGGACGTTATTTCTATCATCATAAAGAAATTCGCTGTAATCCTGAAGCGGAAGAGGTGCTGCTACAGGAGAAGTTATTAAACATCTGCAAAGAGATTACAGGTGTTTCGTTCCCAAACGGGAACAAGTAGTGAACCATACCGCACACCGTCAAATTCCACAACTTGACAGCGTGCGGTACAACTCGCTATTACTGCTTCACCAGCGAAGCATAATCCAAAAAGTAAATAACTTTTAGCGACAGGCTGTTGCGCTGCGGCAATCCGGCCAGGCCGTCGAGGTTGCGGAAATAGTCTTCGACA
>JAEUUQ010000008.1 GCA_016787505.1 Saprospiraceae bacterium
TGGGATTACCCGTACCCCACATCGCCCCGGGTCAACACGCCAACCTCACGGTTTTTGACACACAAACGGACTGGATGTTCCAGCCCCACCTCAATTTATCCAAATCACTCAATTCGCCTTTTTTCGGTTATCAGCTAAAAGGTAAGGTTTGGGCGGTAATTAATAATAGCCAGGTGACTTTATCTGCGATATAGTAAAGTTGTCGGTTGTCGGTTATCCGTTCATTACCTTTGTCAATTATACTTTAACAGACAACAGACAACAGACAACAGACAACAGAGAACAGAGAACAGAAAACATGTATTATAAACTAAAACTTTCAAAATCATGGACACGTTAGACAACCCACAAGTAGTAGACCCTAAGACCGTATCGCCTTGGCCTATTTCGATGCGTTACGGTGGTATTGCTGCCGTAATACTCATCATTTTCGGATTGGCGATGTACCTCACGGGCTTATCTGATCCGGCCACAAGTGGCAAAACGAGTAATTGGATAGGAAACATCGTCAACTTCGGCGTTATGATCGGCGCTGCCGTCATGGCTGTCCGCAAGCATCGCGACGAAGAACTCGGCGGTTTTGTCAGCTTCGGCAGGGCATTTAGCACAAGTTTTCT
Source organism: Saprospiraceae bacterium (assembly GCA_016787505.1). Classification (GTDB taxonomy): domain Bacteria; phylum Bacteroidota; class Bacteroidia; order Chitinophagales; family Saprospiraceae; genus JABWBR01. The sequence continues at coordinate 618 of JAEUUQ010000008.1, forward strand.
CGTCAACCTGATCATTACAGTAATCAGTGCAATCTGGGTATTCGCCTTTTTCTCATTTATCGCGCCCGAAATGCTGGACGCCATCCTCGAGCAATCGAAAACGCAAATGATCGAAGATCGCGGTATGAGCGAGGAGCAAGTGGAAGAAAGCATGGGCATGATGGGCTGGATGTTCTCGCCCGGGTTTTTTGCGATTAGCGCCGGCTTTATGATGCTATTAATGGGCGTGATCATTTCGCTAATCATCGCCGCTGTGATGAAAAAAGAAGCCCCTCAGGCGCCCGCTTTGTAATGACGACAAAAACACTCGTAATCAAATACGGACTACCGGCAGGAGTAAGCGTGGTCGCTTACTTCCTGCTGTTTTACGCTATCGGCCGCGAAATTATGCTGAATTACGGCGTATGGTGGAGTTCCGTGCTGATCAACCTGATGGCGATTGGTTTGGCCGTAAAAAATACGCCGGGTTTTGAATTCAAGGATAAGCTGAGGTCGGCCTTCGCTGTTTTTGCCGTAAGCAATGCCCTGTTTTATGTGTTTTATTACGTCCTGTTTGGCGTGATAGACCCCGGCTTAGTAGAGTTACAATACAAAACATTGGTTAACAACCCCCTATTCGGCGAGCAACTCGACTTAAAAGAGCTGTCGATAACGCCGGGTCGTACTTTTTTCTTTTATTGCCGAAGCCTTATCGGCGGATTTATCCTATCGGCGGCAGTCGCCGGAGTGATCAACAGATAGCAAATTTTGCCGCGCATGGATATTACAATGGTGATACCCCTTTTTAACGAAGACGAATCCCTGCCCGAACTTGAGGCCTGGATACGCCGTGTGATGGAAGCCAACGGATACAGCTATGAAATCATTTTTGTGGACGACGGAAGCAAAGACAATTCCTGGCAAGTCATCGAAAATCTCGCCCAAGTAAACCCCTGCGTCAGAGGTATTAAGTTCAGGCGCAACTACGGCAAATCGGCGGCGCTCAACGTGGCCTTCCACGCCGCCCAGGGCAACGTGGTGATCACCATGGACGCCGACTTGCAGGACAGCCCCGACGAAATCCCCGATTTGTACCGCCTCATCCACGAGGAAAAATACGACCTCATCTCGGGCTGGAAACAAAAGCGCTACGACCCCCTATCCAAAACGCTGCCCTCCAAGTTTTTTAACGCCATCACCCGCTGGATCAGCGGCATTGCTCTGCACGACTTCAACTGCGGCCTCAAATCGTACCGCCGGGAGGTGGTGAAGAGCATTGAAGTATATGGCGAGATGCACCGTTATATTCCGCTGTTGGCCAAATGGGCAGGATTTGCCAAAATAGGAGAAAAGGTCGTCGAACACCGCGCCCGCAAATACGGGGTAAGCAAATTCGGCCTCGAACGCTTCGTCAACGGCTTCCTCGACTTGCTTTCGATTACGTTTATGGGCAAATTCGGCAAACGCCCCATGCACTTTTTCGGAACCCTCGGCACTTTGTCTTTTATTCTCGGCTTTTTTATTTTGGTGTATCTCAGCATCGCCAAGCTGGTCTACCAGCAATACGGCATTGCCGATCGACCCCTCTTTTATTTCGGCATTCTCACGCTGATCGTCGGCACCCAGCTTTTTGTAACCGGCTTCCTGGCCGAACTCGTCACCCGTAATGCGCCGGATCGGAATCATTATTTGGTGGAGAAGGAGGTGTGAGTGAACAGTGAACGGTGAACTGCTCCTTGATCTGTTCACAGTTCACCGTTCACAGTTCACTTAATATCTCTCCCTACTGCAATTATGTTGGCAAACAGGCGGAAAGCGCCGGGGACGCCTGATGGTAATTCTCGAAACCAGGAATAGCCCGTGTAGATGAAATGTCCCTGTCCGAATTTGGTCACCAACAGGCCGCCGTCTTTGGGGGTTTCGCCGGGGTCGTTGCACGACAGGATGGCCTGGTACCGGCTGTCCCACTCATTAGGAAAATACAAGCCGCGCTCCTGTACCCAGCCTTCAAAATCTTTGGTGGTAATTTTGTTGGGGTAATTCAGCACCTGGTGTTCGGGTTGGAGGAAGCGTACCTCGCTTTCTTCTACCGTCACGCGGTCGCGGGAGAGCTTGAGCGGGTAGGGCGCGAGCTCCTCCATGGGGATGACCAATTCAAAATTAGTATTGTATTGCACGATCAGGGTACCGCCGTTTTGTACATAATCCAAGAGTTTGGGCTGATGAAATTTCAGCCTTTCTACCGTATTGTAAGCGCGCACGCCCATAATGACGGCGTCGAACTGGCGCAATTGATCGGGGGTAATATCGCGGTCCTCGAGGATGGCGACCTCGTAGCCGATCTGGCGCAGGCTGGCGGGTATCTGGTCGCCGGCGCCCATGATGTACCCGATTTTGTCGCCGGCTCGCTGCAGGTCGATCTTAACGACCCGGGCTTCCGATTCGCGCAGCACGGTTTGTGCGGGGATGTGGTCGTAGCCGGTCACGTAGATCTCTTTGGTATACGTGTGTCCGTTTACCTTCACTTCTGGTTTGATTAACGCGTCGCTTGCTTCATTGGGCGGGAATAATTGGAAATTCACTGTTTTTTCTTCGCCTTTCAGTTTGAGTGTAAAGGCTTGCTCTTGCGGTTCAGCTTTCCAGCCCTGCGGCAACCGGAGCGAAACCGTGCCGGCTACGTCTGCCTTGCCCGACTTGAGCACCAGCGATACGGTTTGGGGTTCTTTGTTGGCAAACACGTATACTTTTTCCGCCAGGTTGGCAAAAATGGGAGGCGTAATTTCAAAGGGCCGGTACACTTCGCCTTTCACAGAATCTTCGCGTTTGAATATCACTTCTACCTCGTAATCAATGGGTTCGCCGTTGATGATCATGGTAAAGCGCACTTTAAAAACCCGGGGTGTTTCGGGCAATCCGCGCAGCGATTGGTCGGCTACGTTGTACATACCCAAAGGCCAGGGGGTATTAAGCCAATAGGCGTTGGAGTAGGGCATATCCAGCGGTAGTTTCAGCAATTTACTCCATTTATATCCTGTATTTTCTTCCATGTCGAGCGACAACACGGAGTCGACCTGCATAGGCAGATAAGAAACCGATTTCAGCGTGATGGGGGTATTGCAACGCGAAATGGCCTCCACTGCCAGACTGATATCCTCGCCGGGAGTGGCCGAA
>JAEUUQ010000033.1 GCA_016787505.1 Saprospiraceae bacterium
GGATTGGGCGATAAAGTCCAATCGAGATTGGGACTCCACACTTCATTCGTGGCAACAACAATGCATTGAATAAGTGTAATGTCGGCCTGTTTCGAGCAGGGGCCGCAGGTGGCTTCAATCGTATAGGCGCCTGCTTTATCTACAATCACTGTTGCACCATTAGCTGAGCCCACAATATTCCCATCGGGGGTGGTCCATTGGTAGGTGCAACCCGAAGGCTGTTGATTGAGAAAGACGACTTCTAGTTGCCTTTGGCCTGGACCGCAAAGAAAACAGGGACCTGCCACGAGGACATCCCAAGGTTTTGGCACATTTACCACAACTGATTTTACTACTTGCCTGTCGCAGCAATTGTCTTTGATAATCACGTAGTAATTACCGGACATTTTATCAGGCAAATCTGTATGGGTATAAATGGCTGGTGAGGAAGTATACGTATTGGAATGCAGGAGGGTTGTGTCTTTGTACCATTCTACGGTGTAGTTGCAATTGCAAATACCGCCGGCAGTACAGGGTGCGAAATGCACCGTCATGTCTACTTCGTCGGTGGAACAAATAGGAGAAAATTGTGCAGTAAAAGAAGTGATGGTTAAAGGTGTTTTTACATCAATCATTAAATCCACCACGTCGACAGGGCAGCCGCCACCAACTTGTTTTTGAATTCTATACCAAGTATCGGCATACAATTTATTAGTGTTATACAAGGGGTTCATATTACCGGCATCAGACAGGGGGGAATAGGTTGTTCCATTAGTGCTTATCCACCACTCCCACATAGGCGTATCGCCTGCGCATTCGGGCGTATAGCGAAGGGTGGCATCCTCACCGGGGCAAAATGGCATAGCCTCGACGGGGTCCATTACCAGTGTGCCCACCGGCGCGTTGTTGTTGAACAGGCGGAAAGTAGTAGAGCAGGAACTGGTACCGCAGGGGCCGGAAATTTGAGCCGTAAAAACATGGTCAAAGTAACAATCTGAAGAAGATCCCAAAAAGGCGAGGGCCGGCGGCTGGTAGGTCAGCCCGGTGGCGCCGAGAATAGGCCCGTTGGCATTGTACCACTGCACGGTGTAAGTACATGATGTAGTGGACGAATTGATATTCAACGTTAAGGGGCCGGGAACGATGGGAGAGCCGGTATAACAGTATTCCTGCCCACCGCTGATTGAACACTCCACCGGCTCGCATAGCGCCACGGTTATCACATTGGTAGTGAGAATAGTGCAAGGGGCTGCGTTGCTGTTTCGAATGATTTCGGCATATACGCAGACATTTCCGGAGAAGCCCTGGGTGTAAAGTTCCAGTGCGTCGCAAAATGAGGCCGGATTGTTGGTCACCTGGAAGGGATCGCCCCAACTGCCGGGTGGACAGGGAGCCGGGGCTACGTACCAGTTGACCTGGATAATATCACTGAGATTACTGCAGCCCATGAGCGGTATCTGTACCGAGGCTCCATTGCACGCCTGCACTTCGCCCAGGCTAATGGTTTCGCAACCTATGCAGGGGGTATTGCAGGAGAAAGGCAGATTAATGACATTAGGCGCAGTTACAAACGGAGGCTCGGGAATGGCAAACACAGGCGGTTCATAAGATTGAGTAATCGGTGTAAATCCAATTGGACTTTGGGGATATGGGACCATACACGTATTGTTAATGTCTAAATTCAAAGATGCAATGGCAATACCAAAAACCCCAGATGAGGAGTTAGGACTACCTTTTATACCATCCGCATAAAAAACGGCATCGAGTGCCGGTGTCACTTCAAAATGCCCCAGGGGCAACGGTGTTCCTCCTTCATCAAAGTAGGCTGAAATATCGTGTTGCAAACCGGTACTCGTGATTAAAATGCGGGTGATGACATTAAAATCAGAGCCATCGTTTAATAGGCCGACTGTATAAATCCGGCCATTGGCGTCCAGGCCGATTTCCCGGAATTCTTTTATATCGGGATACCGCAATGCGTATAAGGGTGAGCTGAAATTGTCAAGTACGATGATCACAGCCTGATTGGCGCTAACATCAGTTCCTGTTACAACAAACTGGCCGTTGGGAAGAGCCACTCCATCAAGGATCTCAAAATCGCTTGATACAAACTCTTTTGTAAATGCAAGATTGGGTGGAAAGGTCACATCCACATGCAAAAGCACGCCGTCGTGATCAGGAGCATCATTGCCTGTGATAACAAAACCCTGGCCTTTTTGAAAAAAGCCTTTTGTATTTTCATATTCTGTTGCGAACAAGGGGGTTTCATATCTGCGAACCCAATTGACGTTCAGGTTGGCGTCGATATTAAATATTACGGTCATATCCCATTGTGAGGGTGGCTGCGGAAACATAGGACCCGGGTCGGGATTGCGACTGCCCAGTACATAGAATGGAAAAGCGGGATTGGGTGGATTGGTATGTCTCAATATGTGCGTAAACTCTTCTTTCCCGAGTTGATCGTATACTTTAGAGGCCACCATGTTTCCCTGATCGTCAAATTTGGCTAATATTGATTTATTATCGATGGCGGTTCCGTTGGCAGCTTGAATGGGATCGGTGCGGCCCACGCAAATAAATGCATCTTCACTGGGGATGTAGGCGAAATCGCTAAAAACGGAAGCTATTCCCATCTCTTTTTGCCAGATCAGGCTTCCATCTGTGATGTTGTATTTAGAAAAAGTTGCGTATTTAGCTCCATTCAGTATTTCCCTGAACCCTGCCACATACACCCCGTCGTTGAACGCGTGAATGCTATTCACAAGCTTCGCATGGGCCGAGTTATCGCCGCATAGCGAGGTCCATTCTCCCGGAATGCCGCAGGCAAGGTTTTTTGTAAATGAATAATCACAGGGGTCAACCGCAGGTATCGCACTGTTGGAAAAGCTTATCTGGAAAAAGGCGTCTAAAGGAGGCTGGGGGCCGTTGGCCAAGCAAATAGTGCCTAATAAAATGGGCGCACCCAAACTAGGCAGACTTACAAGCGGCGTCGACGAATTAACGGTGACGATGTTGTTGGCTGCATTGACACTGGCGGTCAGATTGGCGTTGGCCATACTCACACTCACCACTTCCGAACTCTGGGCCGGTATCCAGTTGGTGTTGATGATTATTCTGTTGAATCCTACCGCAGGGCATATTATACCGGAGGCATCATTGTCCAATGTATAATGTATTTGGTAGCAACAATCAGAGGTCTCTGTGAATGTCATCTCGCAAATGCATTGGGCGCTTATTTGAGCTGACAATATAAGTGCCGCAAAAAGTATGAATAGATTTTTCATTGCGTTGGAAATTTTTGGATCAGAAATTACAGGGGATAATGGTGATTTCATCAGTGGCGCTGCAACCGGAATTTGGATCATAGATGTCCAGATGGTAGGTCGTGCCTGAACTTGGAGGGGTATCCGTTAGTGTGGCCCCAGTAAACGTTTGCGCATTGCCGTTTCCATCAATCCAGGTCCATGTATAGATGAACCCCGCATTGTTTGCACAGGATAACGAGGGTTCTGCAAAATTTGAATCGGAGGCTGTAATGGTGATAGGATCTCCCAACTTGGCGCATTCGTTTGGCGCCAGGGGACAGGAAATAATCGGGATAATTTCGCAAACCTCCACACAAAACTTGGGAGTTTCCGTTACCTGACAGCCGTTGGTGATCTCCACCCAATAGCAACCTGCTTCTGTGGAGGTGTAACTGGTTCCCGTGCCTACTACTTTTCCATTCCACAGCCAGGTATATTGCAAATTAGAACTGGAACCGCTAAGGGTTAAAGTAGAAAAATCGCCTTTACATATCTGGTTGTCACCTAATATATTCACCGGTAGCGGTACTGTGAGTAACCTGATTTCGATGACGTTGCTGTTGCATGGCACACAACCCGAGGGTGAAGAAATCGGCAGGCATTCGATTCGGTAGTAGATGGATGTAGCTCCTACAGGCCAATAATACGACGGCAGAATATTGGTATTTTGGACATTGTTGGAAATACCAAGGGGATTCCAGGTAAGTTGGTCAAAAGAATATTGCCAGTTTTTGTGGCAATCCATAAACGGCATGTCGACGCCCACGGCAGCATCATCGCCAGGGCAGATATAATAAAGGTCCGGATCGCTCTGATCGGGGATGAGGTTGGCCGGAACGGGCATACCGGTTATAGTACCGCATACCGGTTGTTTATCAACAGTTATACAGGCGGAGGCGGAAACCGATTTAGCAGCGCAATTGGTGACTACCACATTAAAACAGACTTGAGGCGGCGAGGCGCTATTTACCTGATAGTTGAAAGTAGTCTGATTGGACATAGTCGTTCCGTCCGGCAGACTCCACAGAATATCAACCTCGCCTGCGGGATTAGCTACAAAGGGGTCAGGAGAATTCAGAGAAACGGCGATTTGGGCATTATCTCCTTCGCAAAGAGCTGTATTTGGGGTTAAGGTGATTGAAACAGGCGAAAGGGGGCAGCATATTTTTAACAAATATTCATTGGAAGTATATATACAGCCTGCCGGAGTGGTAATGGTAGCGCGGTAATAGCGTTCGACAGAACCGGTAGGACTAGTGGAGCAGTCAATAGTGATTTCGCCGGCAGCTACCGGGAAGCAAATCCCCGAAAAAGTGCCGGAAGGCAAGGGGGTCCAACCCGCGCCATCGTTATATTCCCAAAGCACATCGTAGCAGGAGGCGTTGGTCGTTGGAATATTCCCCCCAAAGGCAAGGCAGAAATGGACAGGGTCGCCACTGCATATTTCCTGCAGGTCGATGGTACGAGTGGCATAGTCTTTAATGATAACTTCAACTGGATTGCAACCAGTGCAAACGAAATTGCTGGCAGTTCCCGGCATCAGGGAAAAATTGATTAAAGCGCCGTGATTGGCATTGCCGGTGAGGTCGTTGATCATGGAGATGGCCGTATTATTGCCGGCGGGTATGCCATCTTCCATTTGCCAATATGCTTCCAGATCGGGCTCAGTTCCCGTCAGCCGCAAAGCACGGTTCGCATCGATCTCCGCTTGAGTCCGTGCGACGTTCCATAAGCGAACTTCGTCGATCGTTCCTTTCCAGTTTTCATTAGGCGTCAGGCCCCCGCCCCATTGCCCGGCACGGAATGTGGATAGCGGACTGAAATTGCCCGGTATGCTTACCGTATGAACCGAGACGCCATCCAGGTAAATCACCAGGTTGGTTCCCGTATATACCATTGCAAGATGGTGGCAACTCCCATCGCGGATGTTGGAGCCAAAAGAAACGGGGCCCAAGGAAGATGCACTCGAAGCCCAATAAATACTGGGATTTCCCCCGCATTCCCCCACCTCTATGCGCCTGCCTGTACCGATGAAGGAGAACAATCTTTTGAAATTACCCGAACAGCTAGTGCTGCCGCTCGTCGCAGTTGAAAGAAATCTGGCTTCTACAGTGAAAGCTGAGTTTCCTGTAATAGGACTTGGCGCCAATTGAACTACGTCGTTTACCCCGTCGAAATCTAGCACAGTATCATCACAAGATTGGGCAGGTAGAAACAGGGGTAACATTAATAAAAGAATTAACGGAAGTGTCAAAATCCGATGCTTCATGATATTGATTTTTGGATGTGGAGAATATGTTTGGGATATGATATGCCCACGGTATTTATTCTCCAATCCCATGCATTCGAAGATTGTTACCCGTCTTTTTTGATAAATGTGCTAATTTGCTAATTTGCTAATGTGCTAATTTGCTAATACTTTATTTATTATCAGCACATTAACATCCCGACCTCCTTCCAGTCGGTACGGGACTCCCTTCGGTCGCATCAGCACATTAACACATTATCACATCAACACATCAGCAAATTTTTCCCTATCTTATCCCCCAAAAAAAACTATGCGACTCCTTCCCATCCTTGTGATATGCGCCACTAGCGCTTTGCTTTTAAGCAGTTGCGTCTCTTCCCGCAAATACGACGAAATGGAATCCTGGAAAAATCGCCTGCAACGCGATTACGATCAAACCAGCGGCCAGGCCAAAACGCTGACCAGCGAAAACACTACCCTCCGGAAGTCGCTCGACGAGTCGGAGCGCGAGCGCAAGAACTGCCAGAATGACCTGGCTTTATCCAAAGATCGCTACGAGCAACTCGACGCCACTAACCGCGACCTGCTGATGCGCTACGACCGCATGCTGGCCCAAAACCGCGAATTGCTGGAGTCTTCTTCCGGAGAGATTAAGGAATTAACCGCCAAGCTGAGCGCTAAGGAACTGGAATTGGAAAAACGCGAACAGGCGCTCAAACAGGCCGAAGCCGATGCAAAAGCCAAGGAAGGCAGGGCTAATCAACTGGAATCCAGCCTCAGCGACCGCGAGAAACGCGTGAAGGAATTGGAAAGCGCCCTACAGGAAAAGGAATCTAAACTCAATGATATCCGCGACAAGGTGAACCAGGCCCTGCGCGGCTTTTCGGCCGCCGACCTGAGCGTGCGCGAGCAGGACGGCAAGATCTATGTGTCGCTGAGCCAAAACCTGCTGTTCCGCTCCGGCAGCCGCACCATCAATGCCGAAGGCAAAAACGCTATCGCCAAGCTGGCCCAGGTGCTAAGCGCCAACGCCGATATCGCTGTGATGGTAGAGGGCCATACCGACTCCGACGGCGAATCGGACCTTAACTGGGATCTCAGCGTGATGCGCGCTACTTCGGTGGTCAGGGAACTCACTACCAACGGCCTCGATCCCAAGCGCATCATTGCCTCGGGTAGAGGAGAATTTTACCCCGTCGCTACCAACGAAACCGCCAACGGCAAAGCCCAAAACCGCCGCACGGAGATTATCCTGACGCCGAATTTGCAGGCGCTGTTTGAGATTATTGGAAAATGATTGGATTGCGGAATTCGGATTGCGGAATTCGGATTTTTCTATGACAAATCTGCAATCCGCAATCCGAATTCCGCAATCCAACACCTACCTGCATTCCAAAAAAATGCGTTTGGTGCACGATTGGCAAATAGCCGGATCCATCTTTTGGAAAATATCGGCTATGGCTTCTTCTTTGGAGGTATAAAAATGGCCCTCGCCAATAGCGGATTTGAAGCCACCTTTGATCAGTATATCCTGGGCGTTGAGCTTTAATCCCGAAAAATAAAGCCCGCCACCTTTTTCTTGCCAGTATTTGAATTCCTGAACCAGCCATTCCGAGCCGGGGACGTCGATAAAGTTGATGCCGGTGGCGACGACCAACAGGTGTTTGAAATCGTCTTCTTCCTCTAATTGCCTGATCTCGGCGGCAATATGATGAATGGAGCCGAAAAAGATGGAGCCGTCAATGCGCACTACTTTTAGCTGGGGGCATTCAGGCAACTGCTTGCGAACTACGTAGGTAAATGTCCGGTTGGGCGTTGCCGGGTCGGGCGCCATCACGGCTACGTTGGGCTGGGAGGTGCGCTGCAGGTAGAAGACGAGGGAGAACAATACGCCGATGTACACGGCATATTCCAGATCGAGAAATAAGGTGGAAAAAAAAGTAATGAGCAATACGGTACTCTGGCGCTTGCTGGCTTTGAGCACGGTACGCGAAAACCGGAAGTCGATCAGGCTATAGCCGACCAGCACGATCACCGCAGCCATCGCAGGCATGGGAAGGTAGGCGATGAGCGGAGCGATCAGCAGTACGATGACCATAAGGAGCAACGAGGCGAAAATGACGGCCAGCGGCGTTTTTGCGCCCGACTCGTAATTCAGCCCCGACCGGGTGAAGGAGCCGGCGCCGGCATAAGAGGAAAAAAAACTGCCCACGATATTTGACAAGCCCTGTCCGATGAATTCCTGGTTAGGATCAATTTGCTGGTTGGATTTGATGGCTATCGACCGGGCAATGCCGATGGATTGGATCAAACCCAATATGGCCACGGCAAATGCTTTGGGCGCCAGCAAGGCCAGGTTGGCAAACTGAAAGTCGGGTAGGGAAGGAGGCGGCAAACTGCCCTTCACCGGGCCTATTAGTTGGATGACGCCGCCTTTGGCAATCAATATTTGCGCCAGTACACTCCCCGC